>PMYF01000337.1 GCA_003171295.1 Acidobacteriota bacterium
GCGCCAGCGGTCACCCAATCTACTCACTTCAGATCGCCTCGTCGCCGGTTTGTGTGCTCTCCTCACTCGCCCCGCCCGCCTGATCCGTTCAGCCATCGTTCTGAAACCTGGTTGATCGGCACGATTCGACGCGAGTATTGGGATCGTACGTTGTTCTGGACCACGGCGGATCTGGAAGACAAGCTGCTCGATTTCAGGACATATTTCAATGAGCATCGGTCGCATACTGGACTGCAAGGGCGAACGCCTGACCAGGACACGCCTATGCCGCGACCCGTCGCCAGTCTCCATTCCTATGGATGGCAACGCCACTGCCGAGGCCTCTATCACACGCCCATGCCAGCCTGATTCTCCGATGAATAGTGCTCCCTGTAGTATCCGGCGGAAATCGGCAAACGGCACTTCCAGTGAAACCATTTGCTGTTTTGTGCTTCTAAGCGCGCCCAGGTTAGCTGATTTGATCTTGTCACTATCCACCGAGTGCGTTCCGCAACTGTGACTCCCCTCAGCTGGCCAGCGGTCACCGGCAGAATTGGTCAAAATATCAATTCGCCATTCACACGCCGACATGACTCGTCATACCATCCTCGTACTACCCGAATCGTGGAAGGCCACAAGCTGGACTGATATCTGGAGCCATCAGAGCTTCGAGGCCGACCGCAGCCGTTTGAGAATCAACCTGGAGCAGCCCGGCTCGATCCTGATGCAGCCTGCGACGGAGCGAGGAGCGGGACGAGGGGTCGCGGGAACCTGGCCTTTTGCCGCTCCGCGTTCCACGAGGTGCCTTCTCTCGCCGTTCTCCGCCTGTCGCAAGCAAGCCCAGAGCATGCTCGACCGCGAGCAGGGGGGACCGGACCATAAGCTGTCGCCGCATCTTCGCTGCTGTTGGGCGCGGCAAGGAGCGCCTCTGCTTGGGTACAGCGCGACAAGAGCATAAGAATCCGGGTTTGAGTGATCTTCTGAGCCGCGTGCATACCAATAATTCCGACCACATTGAAATTATTGCGGTTGGTGGCTTCGGCTGGTAGTCTTGCCATCCCATGAAAACGGTCGTTTGCGTCTTGCTTCATGCTTCGCGGTCGTGCTTCCGAACCCGGTTGGCGCTGCAGGCGGAGAATCTTGCCTTGCGCCATCAGATCACCCTGTTGCAGCGCGGTCGGAAGCGACTGCCCCTGAACGCAGCCGATCGCTTCCTCTGGATCTGTCTGTCACGCCTCTGGGTGGGCTGGCGCTCCGCCCTCGCCATCTTCAAACCGGAAACGGTGATCCGTTGGCAACGCACGGGATTTCGCCTCTCCTGGAGGGAAGAGCCGAGGCCTACGGCTTGGGCGCTGCCAGATTCATCGGGATGTTCAGGACCTGATCCGCAAGATGAGCCTGGCGAATCCGCTGTGGGGAGCACCTCGAATCCACGGCGAGCTGCTCAAATTTGGGATCCCTCTTTCCCAAGCGACTGTAGCCAAGTACATCGTGCACACACGGAAGCCGCCCTCTCAGACTTGGCGTGCTTTCCTCAACAATCACGTCACACAGTTGGCTTCGATCGACTTCCTCGTGGTGCCGACGGTGACGTTTCGGATCCTGTTTGTCTTCGTGGTGCTCGCCCACCACCGGCGCCGGGTGATTCATTTCAACGTTTCGGCCCACCCTACCTCGGAATGGACGGCACAGCGGATTGCCGAGGCCTTCCCTTGAGACACGGCGCCACGCTATCTGCTCCCTGATCGCGATAGCATCTATGGCGAGGTCTTTCGGCAAAGAGTCCGAGGGATGGCGAATCGCGAAGTACGGGCGGCCCCGAGGTCGCCATGGCAGAGTCCCTAGGTGGAGTGCCTGATCGGATCCGTTCGACGGGAGTGCCTGGATCACCTCATCGTACTCAATGAGGAGTCTCTGCGCCAGAGGACGAACGTCAAGCTCGCAAACCACACAGAAAGGACAACAACCTTAAGGACTTCGATATGACCAGCACAAGCCTCGAGAACGATCCTTCCCCTGGCGGTTCCAAGAAACTCATCCGAATTTCCCTCCGACGGCGATCGGGGTTGAAAGCGTCTGTCAAAGTCCGATTTCTGGCGGGAGCGATGATGACGGCCCTAGCGGTAACGATGGCGTCAGTCAAACTCAGCGGCAGGGAACTCGCGTCCCCAATGCCATCTCCGCCCCCAGCCCGAACATCCGCGGACCAAGCAGCCGAACTTCAACCGCTGCCACGTGGGCTGAAAAAGGTCAAGCACATCATCTGGATCATGCAGGAGAATCGCACGTTCGATAATTACTTCGGCACTTTTCCGGGCGCGGATGGCATCCCCCCAGCCACCTGCTTGTCGAAGTTTCCCGGCAGCAAGGACTGCGTCGCTCCGTTTCACATGCCCAATCTTTTCCCCACGTGCGACCTGCCTCACGAGTGGGAGCATGCCCACGCCGCCTACAATAATGGAAGGATGGATGCATTCGTGTGGGTCGAGGGCACGTCCTACACGATGGGCTACCTTGACGACCGGGACATCCCCAATTACTGGACGTATGCGAAGGACTACACCCTTTGCGACGCCCTCTTTTCCTCGCAGATGGGGGAAAGCTTGACCAACCATCTTTACATGGTCTCTGCTCAATCGGGTGGCATGATCGGCGGGGCGAGAACGGTCGAGGAGGTGAAGGAAATCAGGGATGATCCTGGGGGCTTCAGTTTTGAGGCCTTCGTCGACCTATTGAACAAAGGAGGAGTCTCCTGGAAATACTACGTTGAGACCATGCCGCCGCGCGCGGATGAGAAGATGCCGCCGGATATATTATGGTATCTTCTCCACCCCGACCCCAAGGAATTCTCATTGTGGAATCCGCTCCCCGGCTTTAAGTCGGTGCGGGAGAATCCGGTCAGTTGGAAGAGCCTGGCGGAATTGAAGCAGTACTACGATGATCTGGAAAAGGGAACTTTGCCTCAGGTTGCGTGGATTATCCCCGCATTCGACGACAGCGAGCATCCACCTGCGCCGGTGCCTCAGGGAATGTGGTACGTCACGAAAGTGATCAATGCGCTCATGAAGAGCCCTTACTGGAAGGACAGCGTGATCTTCCTGACCTGGGACGATTACGGAGGGTTTTACGATCACGTGCCCCCTCCTGAAATGGATGCCATGGGCCTGGGGCCGCGCGTGCCCGGCTTGGTTATCTCACCCTTCTCGAAATCCGCGTATGTGTCGCATATCGTATATGACTTCACCTCGATCCTGAGATTCGTGGAGAGGCGCTTCGATTTGCCTAATTTGACGACTCGCGACAAGAGGGCAGACCCCATGTTCGATTGCTTTGATTTTGACCAGAAGCCGCTCTCTCCCGTTCTCATAACGATTCCGCCAGACCTCCCTCCCTCTAGCCGGGTCGAGCCATATTGTGTCTTCACTCCGACTTTACCTGTCGTCGCGCCTTACAGTCCGTCCGTGGAACCTGTACCCTTCACGGGGAGGCAGCCTGCGATCAAGTAACGGAGTGATGAAGCATGCATCTATGCCTGGCATTCCTCGGCCAAAATGGGGTCTTCAATTGAGTTCCTGGACACTACGGGATGGAGAGAGAGGTGACAGATCTGACGTATGCTTCACATCCACTTCCTGGATGCGTTAAGAAGTATTACTAATCGCGTGAACGATTACATTCGATTGACAGACCATTTTGGAATTACGTAGTATCAGCGCGAACCGCGGAGATACTCAATTCTTGAGTCGTTTTATTTTGATGCGTTACTTTGGAGGGATCATGGACAAAGAAGAAGGGGCTACTTTGAATCGTCGGCGATTTTTGCAGGGCACGGGTCTGCTCCCGGCTGTCGCGGTTTTGGCGCCTCGAACGGCGGCGGGTGCTACGCTCCAAGCGTCTGCGTCGGGCGGCACGGTCAGCCTGCGGGAAAAGTTTTATGGCTGCATCGTCGGCGTGCATGTCGGTTCGGCGCTGAAAGGGCCGTGCGAGGGCTGGGATTGGCAGGACATCGCGAAAAAATACGGTGTCATTGACCAGTTGCTGCCCTATCAGGACTACGACAATGGGTGGAACCGCATGGCCGGAACCACCGAAGACGGAGTTGAGCGGCAGAAGCTTATGATCACGGCGATAATCGAGAAGAAAGACCGGGTGACGGCGGAGGACGTGAGGAAAATCTGGGTGCGAGACATCAATCCCAAGGCGGCGGGAATGGTCTCGGAGCCTTTTGAAGGCGTGCTGCTGAAGATGGCGAAGGCAGATATTCCGGCCTGCGACATAGGCAGGTATTGCGACTATGCGGGACTGGTCTCGTTTGCGCGGGCCTGCCATCCGATGGGGTTGATCAACGCAGGCGACATTCCGAACGCAGTGGCTGATGTTTTCGAAGTGGGGCAACTGTATCAGACCACCAACAGCCGAGGTCTGCAGTGGGCGGCCGTCACCGGGATCGGGGTCGCAGCGGCGACCAAGCCAGGAGCAACGGTCGACAGCGTTATCGCCGCCATTATCGCCGGTGACCCGCGGTTCTCGAGGGATCTGATTGAGCCGAGCGAGAGGGATCTGGCGGAGGAGATCGAGCAAGGTCTGAAGATTACGGCCCGCTGTAAGGATTTTGAGGAAATGCGTGCGGCGTTCGATCCAATATACAGCGGCAAGGGGATGGCGTACCCGGGGTCATACGCCAACGAGGTGGTCACCAAAGGTATTTGCGTATTCTCAATGGTCAAGGGGAACACGAAGGACGCCATGGTGGCGGGCGTGAACATGGGCCAGGACACGGACTGCCTAGCGGCCGTAGCGGCGGGGATTTCCGGCGCGCTCAGCGGGGCGAGTTCGGTTCCCGAGGCGTGGATCAAGCAGGTAGATTACGCAACGAGTCAGATGCCGATAACGAACAGCAGAAGAACGATCCGGCAGCACGCCGACGGGTTGTACGAGGCCTTCCAGACGAGGCTTCGCAGGATGCGGAGCTTTGCCGACGAGATGGAGCAAGCTTAGGTGCTCCGGCGGACGGGAAAGGAGAGGCTCGATGAAGCTTGCACTGGGGAATGATCACGCAGGGTATCCGATCAAAGACTTCGTGCTCCAGTTGTTGCGGTCTTGGAATCACACCGTGAAGGATTGTGGATCTTTCAGTCCAGAGCCGGTGGACTTCCCCGATATCGCCATGCTGGTGGGCAACGAGATCAAGAGTGGCCGGGCCGAACGGGGCATTATGATTTGTGGCACGGGTGAGGGAACAGTCATGGCGGGCAATAAGATCCATGGCATCCGGGCCGCCCTGTGCCACGACTTGTACTGCGCCCACCAGTGTGTTGAGGACGACAATGCGAATATGCTCTGTTTCGGTGCTCAGATCATCGGTCCCGCTATCGTTAAGGACGTACTGACCAACTTTCTGACCGCCAAATTCAGCACCGGGGAAGAGTTCCGCCGCCGCGTCAGAAAGCTGGACATGATGGACCTGCTGGTGCCGAAATAAGACCGCGATTTCTTTCCCGGAAATCCCTGCCGGGCACCCACCACACGGACCTGCGGTGCACGTCGCGGTGGCACTCCATGCGATGGCAGATGGGGAGCACCTTACAACAGTGGCGGCGGTTCCGCTTGCCTTCCGCACCGCCTCCGACGCAACCGGCCATCCCATTGTTTTTGAGCCGAAGGCGGCGACAGCGGAAACAGCGACCCCGCCATCACATGGAATAACCTGGGCTGGCATCGGCAAGGGTTCCGCCTTTTCTGGGCGTGGGTTTCCAGGCGGGAGAGAGCCGGCCGCCCAGGGGTGAGTCGCCCAGTCCGAGATCTAATTCACAAGAGTGCTGTTTGTCCTGGTAGTGCTGGCGCATCATCGTCGGCGCGTCGTGCAGGAGCCGGAGGCTGGACAGATTGTGGAGATCCCGCAGGTCTGTAGCCTGCACCATCGCTACGAACGGCGCGCTGCGTAACCGATGGCAGCTTGGGCCCTGTCGTTCCCTTACCTCGAGAACTGCAACCTGCCTCGCGCAAGGCGGGCACCTGTCAGCGCAAAGGCTCGACCAGCCCGCTGACATCACGGACCAGAGACCAAGGCACCGAGCGAGGGGCCGAGACTGCGGTCTTTGGGCGGCTGTTTTTGCAGCGAATGCATCATCTATCGCGTTTTGGCGAAGGACAGCAGTACAATACGCGGCAATGAACGCATCGGGAGGGAATATCGTGCGCAAACGCGGAGTTCAACTCCTACTTGTCATTCTGATCGGTCTCACTGCTATCTTACTGGGCAATCATCTGCTATCCGGTCGCGTGGGCGTGGGCTGCGCCCCCGCAAAGCGCGCCGTAGTGGCGCCCTTCAGAGCGGCGCCGGCACGCGAAGGCTTCGGCCTTGCGAACGGGACAAAGCTGCCAGCTTCTGCAGTTGACTCAGCAAACGTCCGGGCTGTATCTGCTTCAATCCTCAATCGACAATCGTCAATCGATAACCCGCTCGTCCCGCTTGCGGCCTTGTCTTCAATCCAAAATCCAAAATCTAAAATCCAAAATGCCTACGGGCGGCTGCCGCTCAGCTTCGAGGCCAACCTTGGCCAGACCGACGCCCAGGTGCGATTCCTGGCGCGAGGCGGCGGCTACACGATTTTTCTCACCGCTGACGAGGCCGTGCTGGCCTTGCGGAAATCCCAGCCCGGCATGAGCCGGTTTGGCAAGTTCGGACTTCCCGGCCGGCTCGAGCCGTTTGTCCTGGACGACCCACGCGCCGGACGCTGGCCGAGCCTTGCCGACGACTTGAAATCCCCATCGCTGATCCCCGATCTCGGCCAACTGGTTCCCGAGCCGAACGCAGGCAAAGGCGGCGTGGCGGCGGGATTCGAATCTCAGCCGCCGCAGGTGATGCGAATGAGGTTGGTGGGCGGCAACGCCAAGGGGCGCGCCGTCGGACTCGACGAGCTCCCGGGCCGCAGCAACTACTTCATCGGCAACGACCCGAAGAAGTGGCGCACCAATGTCCCGAGCTACACCCGGGTGAAGTACGAGAGCGTCTACCCGGGCGTTGACTTGGTCTATTACGGCAACCAGCGCCAGCTTGAGTATGACCTCGTGGTGGCGCCGGGCGCCGACCCGAACCAGATCAAGCTGAGCTTCGCGGGGGCGGACGGAATGCGCGTCGACGCGGCCAGCGGCGACCTGGTGGTGAAGGTGGGCGATGAGGAGGTGCGCTTCCACAAGCCCACCGTCTCCCAGCCCGCTGTAACGGCGGTGTCCTCATCGCCGTCCCCGTCTCTAGCGTCGGCCTCCGGTCTTGATGCTCGTCACCCGTCACTTGTCACTCTTCACTCTTCTTTCGTGCTGGCGAGCAACAACGAGGTGGCCTTCCGCGTGGCGGGCTACGACCCCAAGCGAGTACTGCTGATTGACCCGGTGCTGAGTTACTCCACCTACCTGGGCGGCAGCGGCTATGACGCAGGCCAAGGCATCGCCGTGGACGCTGCGGGCAACGCCTACGCCACGGGCTTGACCGTCTCGTCCGATTTTCCCACCGCCAACCCGCTCCAGCGCAGCTTCGGCGGCGGTATGGGCGACGCCTTTGTGGCGAAGTTGAATGCCGCCGGCTCGGCCCTGGTTTACTCCACCTACTTGGGCGGCAGTGCTGGTGACTGGGGCACCGGCATCGCCGTCGATTCCTCCGGCAACGCCTATGTGACGGGCAAGACTACCTCGACCGACTTCCCCACCGCTAACCCGTTTCAAGCGACCAAAAAAGCTACCCCAAAAACGGGATTCACCGCGTTTGTAGCCAAACTGAACTCGCCCGGCTCGGCTTTGGTCTATTCCACCTACCTGGGCGGCAGTGGTCAGGACTGGAGCTACGGCATCGCCGTCGACTCCTCCGGCAACGCCTACGTGACGGGGGATACCGAGTCGACCGACTTCCCCACCGCTAACCCGCTGCAGGCAATCAATAAAGCTACCCGAGACACGGAAAACGCTACTGCGTTTGTAGCCAAACTGAACTCGCCCGGCTCGGCCCTGGTCTACTCCACCTACCTGGGCGGCAGCGGGGGTGACTCGGGTCAAGGCATCGCCGTCGATTCCTCCGGCAACGCCTACGTGACGGGGTATACCTTCTCAACCGACTTTCCCACCGTGAACCCGCTGCAGGCGAGTGACCACGGCGACTTTGACGCGTTTGTGGCGAAGTTGAATGCGGCCGGCTCGGCTCTGGTCTATTCCACCTACCTGGGCGGCAGTTCTGTCGATTATGGCTACGGCGTCGCAGTCGACTCCTCCGGCAACGCCTACGTGACGGGGCGGACCTACTCGACCGACTTCCCCACCGCTAACCCGCTGCAGGCGTCATACGGCGGCGACGGTGACGGGTTTGTGGCGAAGTTGAATGCGGCCGGCTCGGCTCTGGTCTACTCCACCTACCTGGGCGGCAGTCGACATGACGAAGGCAACGGCATTGCCGTCGACTCCGCTGGCAACGCCTACGTAACGGGGTGGACCTACTCGACCGACTTCCCCACCGCTAACCCGTTCCAAGCCACCTGCGGTGGCTGTAGCTCCTACGCCGACGGGTTTGTGGCGAAGTTGAA
>PMYF01000706.1 GCA_003171295.1 Acidobacteriota bacterium
CCGCCGCAGACCATTCACGCGGTGTGCACCGACCCACCTTATGGCCTGATTGAATTCTCCGAAAAGGAACTGTCCAAGCTGCGCAACGGGCGAGGTGGCGTGTGGCGGTTGCCGCCCACCATCGGCGGACACAAGCGCGATCCCCTGCCTCGATTCACTGTCCTGACGGACGAGGAGAAGCTGAACCTCCGAGCGTTCTTCTGCGATTGGGGAAGACTCCTCCTCGATGCGCTCGTTCCGGGCGCTCAGGTTTGTGTCGCCGGTCATCCCATCCTCCAACATCTCGTCCAGGGAGCGATGGCCGAAGCCGGCTACGAGGTGCGCCCGGCCATCATGCGGCTATACTACGGCTTTCGTGGCGGCGACCGGCCCAAGAATGCCGAGAAGGAATTCCCGGAAGTTTGCGTCACGCCCAAGGGCGCTTACGAACCGTGGATGCTCTTCCGCAAGCCGCTCGGCGAAAAGACTGTGGCCGAAAACCTCCGGAAGTGGAAGACGGGGGGCTTGCGGCGTCTATCCCTGGATAAACCGTTCCCGGAAGTCATCCCCAGCGGGCGCACTCCGAGACGTGAAACCGCTATTTCCGATCATCCGTGCCTGAAGCCCCAACATTTCATGCGTATCATGGTCCGGGCGCTGCTGCCCCTGGGCGAGGGCACCGTGCTCGACCCGTTCATGGGTTCCGGCTCAACCATTGCCGCCGCCGAAGCCGTCGGCTACCGGTCCGCCGGTATCGAGATTGACAAAGATTACTTCCACCTCGCAGAGGCCGCCATCCCGAAGCTTGCCGCGCTCTATCCGGCTTTCCAGGGCGATGCACTTGAATTCGATTCGAGTGATTATCCGCGAGAGGCCGTCGCAGAAGGCCAACTCACAATGGCCTTGGCCGAATCGCCCGGGCGCTACCGCGCTGGGAAAGGCTGATCATGTGCTACTGAGCGCTGACGACTGTCTTTCGATCAACTGGTGGAAGGTACTGTTCACTGGAACGAATTGGCTCGCTGTAGGCTGAGCCACTCAAATAAGTCAGCGTTGTAGATGGTATAATGTGAGTTATGATATCACGTTCTCATTTCTTCTCCTTAAGGAATGGCGTAATGAGAGCCGTGAGCACCTCATGTCGGTCTGTGCGCCGTGCCTTGTCGTTTGATCCTTTCTCGATAGCCCGCGCATATATTCGCGACGGCTCGCTTGTCCTCGCGGTCGGGTCTCCAAGGCGCTGATCGACCTCCTCCGCGAATTCGGACAAGCTCTCTCGAAGCTGCTTCTCGCTTTTCTGAGGAAGGGAGTGCGTCGGAAGCAGATTGCCAAGAGCAACAAACAGACTGTAGTAATCGGCACGATTACCCCAGCGTGGGACGTCGGCTATGTCCGGAAACAGCTCTTTGATAAAATCGACCGTGGCTGTGAATGTCCGTTTGACTCTGTTTTCTTCCGGGAATTCATCCTCAAACTGTTCATACTGCTCGTAGTAATCGTCAATTACCTTTGCTGAACCTCCTTGTGGGCCATGGAGTAGGCCAATCAATAGGTCGCTCATCATTTCAATGTCGGACATACGCCGGATCGCTGCCGGACTGACAATGCGATTGACAGCCCAGTACTCTTCGTCGGCCAATTTCTCTGAGAGCTTCGCGAAAGCACCGTGGAAAGTCGCGTTACGGAGTTCTTGAGGTTTGAGCGACATGGTGTACTTGTTCAGCCTCTTGAACACGTCTTCGACCTCCTTCTGGTCTTCGGTATAAAGGAACCGGACACAGATCTCGTACTGAAAGAAGTTCTTGCGGGCTGTACCGGTTATATCTGCGAACGTCTTGTCTTTGTGGATGGACGTTTCCGCTAGTTTGTCTAGCTCGAAGTTGTTGTTGTCTTCGCCCTCCTGATCTTGGGTGCGCTCCAACCCAACGAACTGAAGGATTGGTCGTAAGCGCTGTTGGCCGTCAACGACGCCAAACTCCTCTTCGCCGTCGTCTGCCACCGTGACCTGCACGTACACCTCAGGAATTGGAATCTCCATTAGGATGGACTCGATGAGCGCGCACCGCTGCTTGGCTAGCCACACGGGCTTTCGCTGAAACGGCGGACGAATTGCAAGGCGTCCGTTCTTATAGTGGTCTTGAAACCAAGCGATCGATTGTGGGCGAGAACTATGTTTCATATTGTGTTTTTATCCAGTTAATGATTGCCGCAACGCCGCAAAACCATTCAGATGGTACAGCTCGGCGTGCCGCCAAGTCCGATAAAGACGACCTTCAATGCCTTCGTGTCTTCGGGGAGGGTGTCGAGACACTTGCTGCAGCGCGTTGAACCACCGAGTTCTCAGCTTTAGAACAGGCTTTGCTTTTGCGCCGAATATTCTCCAATCCAGGTGGATCACCGGTGGTGTTATCCAGCCAGTGTAAACCTCCTTCCTTCGCTCCTTGAGCCAGCCGCCCAATTTATCCGTGATCGGTGGCCTCGGATACGCGACGGATAGCAACGACAACCAGAGCTCATCGAATAAATCGGCGTTGACAACGGCTATGTCAATATCCGAGCTGTCCCTAAACGTCACCAGATCGTTCCAAGGCTTCATGCTGTAGCCGAGTCGCCCACTTCCGACCACCGTGATGTCCCCGCGTGAGACCCCAAGTAGCGCAGCGAGCTCGGCGCGAAATGTGTCCCACGCTGCGGGTCTGAGGTCAAATGCGTAGGGGATGATCTCGTCCCGTAAGCACGGCCCGAGCAATTCCTCGTCAGTCTGTTCTTCAATCAGATGTCGAAATCCCTCGGAGGTCATATCAACGGGATCCCCCGGTCAAAACTCCACGACCACATCCNNGGTGTATGATGGTCATCTTAAGCACGTTGTTGAGGTTCGTTGCGACGAGCCAACCGCCTGGTAAGGCTTCCCGGCAATCGCAAAGGTCAGGACGGTCGGGATAAAGTTCTTCGGGTGTTCGGGCGAGGTAGCGGCGTTTCCGACCCTGGGCGTCGGGGTGTTGGGAACAGCGTTCGAGGAAAGTTGGATCGCCCTTGGCGAGTTCGCCCAGGACAATGACCATTGCCTCCTTGGCGTTGTGGTACGGGTAGGCTTTGCCGCTAAGGATGAGGTTGCCACGGCGGGTTGGCTCGCGACCGTCGCGGGGTGCGGCGGGGGGATG
>PMYF01000851.1:0-3462 GCA_003171295.1 Acidobacteriota bacterium
GTCCGCAAGCCTACGGTGGTCTCTATCAGTTGGGGAGGGCCCGAAGCCTCCTGGACCGCCCAAGCGTTGCAGGCCTTTGATCAGGCCTTCCAAGCCGCCGGGATGTTGGGAGTAACGGTGTGTGTGGCTTCCGGCGACAACGGTTCCTCCGACGGTGTCACCGACGGTCTCGCGCATGTGGATTTTCCCGCCTCCAGCCCAAACGTCCTGGCATGTGGCGGCACTCGATTGATCGCGTCCGGCGCCACCATCACCTCGGAAACGGTGTGGAATGACGGGGCGACGAGTGGGGCCTCCGGCGGCGGCATCAGTGACTTCTTCCCACCGCCCGCCTGGCAGTCCAACGTAAACCTTCCCGTTTCTGCCAACCCCGGCGCCAAGCCCGGACGGGGCGTTCCGGATGTGGCGGGGAACGCCGATCCCGTAACCGGCTACCAGGTGCGGGTGGATGGTCAGAATACCGTCATTGGCGGCACCAGCGCCGTCGCACCCCTGTGGGCCGGACTGGTTGCTCTCTTGAACCAGAGCCTCGGAAAATCCGTGGGCTTTTTGAATCCCTGGCTCTACACCAAAGCCACAGCCGTTCCCGGCGCCTTACACGACATCACCACGGGCAATAACGGATCCTACCAAGCACGCACCGGCTGGGATGCCTGCACGGGGCTGGGAACGAGCGACGGCGTAAAGTTACAGGGGGCTTTGACTGGAAAGGCCGCTGCGGCGAAATAAATTCCGGCTTAGCCACCGCACATGCCAGATGCTAACGGACGCGGGGCGTACCGCGCGCCCCGCGCTGCCCACTCTCGCTGCTTATCCTGGCTCGGCAAGGACTCGCAGCAGGTGCTCTGTGCCTTCCGCTTGCTGTGTGCCGTATACCGCCCGCCGCCTATCGTTTGCTTTCTTCCTCGTCCGGCACGCCGAGTTTTGACAGGCGATAGCGCAGGGCGTTGCGCGAGAGGCCGAGCAGGCGTGCCGCTTGGCTTTTGTTGCCGCCCGCACGGCGCAGGGCTTCGCGGATGATTTCGTCTTCGAACTGCTCGAGGGTCATGCCTTCAGGGGGGAAAGGCGTCGATTCGCCGGCGGAAGCCGTGGAAGGACTGGGAGGGGAAATATCCAGCCGGATATCCGCCACGTCGATCACCGTGCCGGTGGAAAGCGCCGTCGCGCGCTCGATAATGTTTTCGAGTTCGCGCACGTTGCCGGGCCAGTGGAAGTCCGCCAGGAGTTTGAGGGCTGCAGGGGTGATGCCGGTAAGGGGCTTATCGGACTCGCGGGCAAAGCGGGCTAGGAAGTAGTCCACCAGATATGGAATCTCTTCTTTTCGTTCGCGCAGCGGCGGAATACTGATGGGCACAACATTCAATCGGTAGTAGAGGTCTTGGCGAAATGTCCCCTGCTCGAGAGCTGCGCGCAGATCCTGGTTGGTCGCGGCGATCACGCGCACATCCACCTTAAGGGTCTTCGTACCGCCCAGCCGCTCGAACTGGCGGTCCTGCAGCACGTGCAGTAGTTTGACCTGGATCGAACCCGGCACATCGCCGATCTCATCGAGAAAAATCGTGCCCTTGTCGGCCAGTTCAAATCTCCCGGGCTTGGAGGTGTTGGCGCCCGTGAAGGCGCCCCTTTCATAGCCGAACAGTTCGCTTTCCAGGAGGTTTTCCGGAATCGCGGTGCAATTGATTTTGATAAAGGGCCCCCCCGCGCGCCGCGAGTGCTCGTGGATGGCGCGCGCGATCAGGTCCTTCCCCACGCCGCTCTCGCCGCCCAGCAGCACGGTGGAATGGGTGGGCGCCACGCGCTCGACCGTAGCCAGCACCTCCTGCATCTTGGGGCTGCGCGCCACGATGTTTTGAAACCGGTAACGCTCGCCCAGCGCCTCGCGTAGCGAGCGATTTTCCTCGCGCAGGCGGTGAAAGTCCAACTCCTTCCGGAGGATGAGCTTCATCTCCTCCAGCGCGAAAGGCTTCAGCAGGTAATCGCTGGCGCCGGCCTTCATGGCCTCCACCGCCGTCTCGACCGTGCCATACGCCGTCATTACCACCACCGGAATCGTGGCGTTGGTCCGCTTCACGGCCTGCAGCAATTCCAGGCCATTCATGCCCGGCAGCTTCAGGTCAGTGACGACCAGGTCGATCTTCTCCTGTCGCAAGGTGTTGAGGCCGGCTTCGGCATCCGCGGCGGTGTAGACGGTGAAGCCGTCCTCGGAGAGGTTCAGCTCCAGCAGGCGGCGCATCTTGGCTTCATCTTCAATAATCAGCAGGGTAGGCATCGGGTCCCCCGTAAATGGCCGATGTTCGAGTCCGGCATTTGATTATCGGTTGGGGTAACAGGTCCCGCAAGGGAAACTTCGATTACATTTAACTCGCCCTTGGGGTCTTGGCAACAGACTCGCGCTTGGCATGGCTATCCTTCTACAACCCTTGCTCGAATGCCCCGCGCTGGCTGGAATCGTCTCATGTGTTTACTGCCGCCCACTCCGTGGCGTGGCAGATGGAGTTAACACCCTTCTTGGCCGCGGGCTGCTAATTCCGCTGGTGAGATTGGCAGGGGAGCACTCTCGGGGGGCTGCTGTGTCGAGAGTCAACACAACAAAGGCGGGAGGGCGACAAGGGTCCGCCCCTACCAAATCTACTTTCCCGCCGGAGGAAGGCGGTCCTTCTCCGTCTTGATGCGAATCAGGCTGTAGGGCCGTTGTTTGAGGGTGTCGGATAGTTCTTTGAGATTCTGGCTGGTGACGCGGAGGTTTTCCAGGGTTTCGTCCAGGTTACCGCGGTTCCCATCCAGTGTATCATCCAGGTTGGTGATCAGCCTTTGCGCATCGGCAAGGGAGGTCGCGAGGCGCAGAAGGGTGTTGTGGATCTCCTGGCGGTTTTCGACCACCACGGCGTCCAGATGTTCAGCCAATTGGTTCGTCTTGCCCACGGTGGCGTTCAGGTTGTCGATCGTGGGCGTGAGCTTGCCGCTGGCGGTTTCGAGATTGGAGAGCGTCTTGTCGACATGAGGCCGTCCGTCCTTCAGCATCCCGTCGGCGTTAGCCAGCACGGAGTTGAAATGCTCACGGTTCTCCCGGCCAACAACTTCGTTCAGGTTTTTGATCAACTGGTTGATGTGGTCAGAAAGGACGAGGAGGCGGTCGTCCAAGTCATTGACGAGTTTATTGCCATTTACAGTAATATTGTTGACGTTACCAAGCACGTCGGGCAACTGGATGATTTCGATCGAAGGGATATCGCTGCCCGCGAGAAGCAGCGCTGCATCGCGCGTGCCCGCGGATATTTCCAGGTAGTTTTCGCCCAAGAACCCCAGAGATGAGATGCGGGCCTTGGAATTGGTCCGGATGGGTGTGCCAGCCTTTACCTCAAGGGTGACACGGATGCGGGTAAAATCCTGTTCGTCGATCCGGGCCGCCTGAATTGTTCCCACCTTGAGGCCGCCAAAGCGGACGAAGCTGCCGGGTTCAAG
>PMYF01000851.1:3483-4437 GCA_003171295.1 Acidobacteriota bacterium
GCCACCCCCACCGCCACCACGACTCCGACCTTAACCTCGTCGTTGCCACGCGCCATAATTCCTACCTCGCGATGGATGGATGGGAAGGCGCCCCGCGCAGGCAAATCCAAGCCCCCCGTCCGTCAGGAAACACCGCTCTGCCGGGCAGTCCTCCCCACGCCATTAGTTCTGCGTGAGCGCGCGCAGGTAAGTCTGCGCGTCCATCTGGTCGCCCTCCGGAATCCGGTTCATAAACTGAAACACGCGCGGATGCTGGCTATGGCGAATCTCCTCGGGCGTTCCGTTGGCAATCACCCCGCCTTGGTCCATTACCGTGATGCGGTCGGCAATCACGAAGGCGCTGGCAAGCTCGTGGGTGACCACGACGATAGTCATCTTGAAGGCGAGCTTCAATTTCAGGATGAGCGAATCGATTCCCGCTGCGGTGATGGGGTCGAGCCCCGCCGACGGCTCGTCGAACAGCAGGATTTCCGGGTCCATGGCCAAGGCCCGCGCCAGCCCCGCGCGCTTCTTCATGCCGCCGCTCAACTGCGAAGGCATATAGTTCTCGAACCCGCTCAGCCCCACCAAGTCCAGCTTGATGCGCGTCATGATGCGAATGGTGGAGTCTTCCAGTTGCGTGAGCTCGTGCAACGGCAAAGCCACGTTCTCCTCAATGGTCATGGAGTTGAAGAGCGCCGCGCCCTGGAACAACATGCCGATCTTGCGCCGCAGCAGGTTGAAACGTTCCTCCCGCAGGTGGCAGATGTCCTGGTCCTTGATGAAGATGTGGCCGGAACTGGGAACCTCCAAACGCATGATGTGGCGCAGCAGCGTGGTCTTCCCCGTTCCGCTCCCCCCCAGGATGACCATCGTTTCGCCCGCGGGAATGTCCAGATTAACGTGGTTCAAGATGCGCCGCTCACCATAGTGGGTGACCAGGTCCACCACGCGAATTATCGGACCCTCGAATTC
>PMYF01000851.1:4450-6969 GCA_003171295.1 Acidobacteriota bacterium
GTCGTGGCCTTGCCTACGCCCTCGGCGCCACCCTCAACCGAGAAGCCTTCATAGCAGCCCACCTTTGCGATGATCAACCCGAACACCAGGCTCTTAACAAGGCCCGTGGATATATCATGCATCGCCAACGAGTCGCGCGTCGCCGCCAGAAACATCCGAAAGGTCTGATTCAACTGCAGAACCTCAAAGATGCCGCCGCCCAGGATACCCGCGAGATCGGAAATCAGCGTGAGGCAAGGCAGCATCACCAGCATGGCGAGATACTTGGGGACTACCAAATAGCGCACACTGTTGAGCCCCATGGCCTCGAGCGCATCGATTTCCTCGGAAACCTTCATCGTGCCGAGTTCGGCGGCAAACGCCGAGCCGGATCGCCCCGCAATGACGACGGCCGTGATGAGCGGTCCCAGCTCGCGCGTCACGGAAACACCCACCAGTGCGGTGACGTAATAGGAAGCTCCGAACTTCTGGAGCTGGTAAGCGCCCTGCAGGGCCAGTACGATGCCGATGAACAACGAGATGAGTGAGACGATCGGGATGGAATTCACGCCCGCCAGCACCATCTGGTGGATGGCGCTGTCCCATTTTAACTTCCTCCCGCGGAACGGCGCGACGAAGGTCCAGTAGGCCGCCTTCGCGCTGAGGTCGTAGAGCCCGCTCAGGTAGCGAAGAAAATCTAGCGTATTGCGGCCAAGGAAGGCCAGAACGTCGGTCATTTCTCGCCGTATTCAGATCTCGGATTGGGCCCGCTCAGATGCCGCTGAAGGGTTGAACCGAACCAATCTTCTCCAGGGCTTCCGCCTCGTTCTCAAAAATCGCGAAGACCTTGTGGAGCCGCGCCAACTCCAGCACCGAGCGCGCATTGGGCCGCAACCCGAACAAGCCGAAGCGTGTCTTGGTCTGCCGGGAGAGCTGCAGCCCCTCGACCAGGGTGGCGATACCGGAACTGTCGATGTATGCCACCCCGGACATGTTAACGAGAACGCTGGGACCGCCCGGCTGAATCTCCGCCAGCAAAGCTTCGCGCAAACGCGGCGAAGAGTACAGATCGACGTCGCCCGAGCTGTCCAGAATCGAGATCTTATCCAGATTTCGAACTTGAACCTTCATCGCAGGGGGGAACCTTTCGTGACAGATACTTGACCAACTTCAGGCGATTACCATTCTTGAACTCCGGGTCGTAGCTGCACTCGTCCACAAAACTCGTGATAAAGAGTGTGCCCAGACCGCCCGGCCGGAGCTCTTCCAGGGGCCGAGGGCGGATCAGATTCTCGCAAACCTTGGGACCCCAATCTTCCAGGATAAACTCAAGGCGATCCTGATACCCGCGAACTTCCAAGGCCAGCAGGTCTTCGGTCCGGCCGCCATAAGTGTGCCGGATGATATTGGCAGCGGCCTCATCAATGGCCATAGCCAAGCACTCCGCCTCATTGTCGGAGAACCCGGCTTCCTGAGCGCGAAATCTTACCACACTGCGCAGAATATTCAGCAGCCGGGGCTCGCTGCCGATGGCAATTCTCATGAGTGGGCAACTCCCGATCCCTGGGGAGCCCAGGTGATCGCCAGCACGCTGAGGTCGTCCCCCGGAGGCGTAGCAGTCAGCCGCCCGATCTCCTCAAAGATCGCCTCCACCCGCGGGCCGGCTCCCGGCTCCGCCCGGCCGAAAATCTCCACGAGCTTGTCCATTTTGAAAACCGCACGGTTGTTGCACAACGACTCCACCACTCCGTCCGCCACCAGTAGCAGGGTGCCGCCCGGCGCGAGCTGCAGGGTGCGATCGACCAGAAGCGGGCGCCTATCGATGCCGAGGGGCAGTCCCTCGCCGCCGGAAAGAATTTCCACGTCATGGGTCGCCCCACGACGGCGCAGCATCGGGAGATGGCCGTCCGTAGCATAGCAGAGTTCCCCGGATTGTGCGTCCAGCACCAGGTGGGCGCATCGCAAGGAAGAAATCGCCGCGGCGGCGCGAAGTCAAACCTGGTCCTGAGTCCTGTAGTCGCAGGCCTCCCGGCAGTCAACACAGTAGTACTGNNCTGATAATGCACGTGCAACGGTCCTCGGGTTGGTCGCAGACGAGGCAGCGAAATTGCCTATAGGCCATAAAGCCAAAGCCTCACATTCGGGAGATCAATTCCTCGAGATCTATTCTGCTACTTGATGAGAACAATATCAAACGCGGGCCATGCAAGCCCGCAAGCCCTCTGCCTTGACCGGTTCGCGGAGACTATGCTAGGTTGACTGCATTGACTTTGTAGCACGTCATGCGTGGGGAGAATCAGCTTGATCGCTCCGTTAGGATTAGCGCTGAAGCGCACGGCCCTGAATGCTGTCCATCGGGCAGCCGGCGCCAGGATGGTAGATTTCTGCGGCTGGGACATGCCGGTCGAGTATTCCGGCATCACCCGTGAACACCTTGCGGTGCGCACCGCTGTGGGGATCTTTGACGTGAGCCATATGGGGGAAATTGAGGTCCGCGGCCCCCAGGCTCTCGCGCTCCTCCAGTACGTCACCTCCAACGA
>PMYF01000851.1:7005-7427 GCA_003171295.1 Acidobacteriota bacterium
GCCGCCAACACGGAAAAGGATTTTGAGTGGATCGTTCGGAACAATTCCTTTGGGGCCGACGTGCACAACGTTTCCTCACTTTACGCCCAGCTTGCGTTGCAGGGCCCGCGGGCGGTGGAGATTCTGGAAAAGGTCGTGGAACCCCATCTGACGGATTTGCAATATTTCGGGTTCCGCCCCGCACGTTGTTGCGGCGTGGAGGGGATTCTGGCCCGCACGGGCTACACGGGCGAAGATGGGTTTGAGTTCTACTTCACACCTGATCAATCGGAGCGGGTGTGGAGCACTCTGCTGGAAGCGGGTCAAGCCGAGGGCCTGATTCCGGCGGGCCTGGGGGCGCGCAACACGCTGCGGCTGGAAGCGGGATTTGCACTCTACGGGCACGAACTTGATGAGCAAACCACGCTTCTGGAAGCCAACCT
>PMYF01000642.1 GCA_003171295.1 Acidobacteriota bacterium
GCCACCATCTTCGCCGGCGATCCCTCCGTGTTTACTCTTTCGATACACCAGGAAAACAACTACCCCTACCCCAAGCCTGCCAGCACGCTTGACATCAACATGCGGGACGGCGCTGAAGACGAGGAATACCTGCGGGAATTGGAGAAAGGCCTCGACCAGGCGCTCGGCGAATTCCAGCCCGATTTGATCTCTTACGTGGCCGGGGCGGACCCCTATCAGGACGATCAACTCGGCGGGCTAAGACTTTCGCTCCCGGGACTCGAGCGGCGCGACCGGTTGGTGTTTGAGAAGGCCCGCGCCAAGAAAATCCCCGTGACGGTCACGCTGGCCGGAGGGTATGCCCGCCACCTGGAGGAGACCGTCCAGATCCACACCAACACAATTCGAGTTGCGAAGGAATTTGCGAAGTAGGGGCGAGCAGCGATCGTACCCTATCCCCCCCGCAGGACTCTCAACAAACGCTCACGGCTTCGGAATCAGCTTGCCCAGTTCCCGCCACGTGACCAGAGTAACGTGGCTCACCTGCAGCACCTTCCGGAATTCCGGACTCGTCATGACGTTGAAATCTCGCTGCCGCCAGGCGCTTTCATAGTCCGCATGGCTGACTGTGACGGCCCGCATTTCGGCATCATCATAGGCAAGGTGAACGATGAGTTCGGAGACGCCGGGGGTCAGGCTCTTCACGATATGAGAGTAATAGCTCAACCATCCGTCCGCCTCGATGGGCGGGGAAGCCATGAACACGTGGTCGATAATCACGTCGGCGGACTTAAAGGCGGCGGTCATTTCCGGCGGCGTGCCGGGAATCTTCAGCATCAGAAATGGCAGGTGATAGTCGTGCGCCACGTTGGCAAGGACGGCCACCAGGGCCGGGTTGGCGAAAAGTACCGCCATGTGTGAATCGAGGTGCGTAGGATGGATGCCCATCCTCAGGGCCGTCTCCACCTGCGCCCGCACCTCCCGTTCGGCTTCCTCCGGCTTGATATGCCGCACGGCTTCCATGGTGTCGGGGTAAAGATAGCCCTGGGGATCGAGTAGCGACGGAACCTGGTCGCGTGGCGCCACAGGTCCCCACCTGTAGGTCTTCCATTCACTCGTCAAGGTGAGGTGCAAGCCGAGGTCGGCATCCGGGTGACCCTTGGCGTAGTCCGCCACTTCCGTGAGCCACGGACACGGAACCATGATGCTGGCGGACGACACGGCGCCCTGCCTCAAGGCTTCAAAGCTGGCCATGTCCTCCGAGTGCGCTACTGCCAGGTCATCGGCATGGATAATCAGCAGTTTGGCATCGGCGGGGTATCCAAGCCGCTGGGCAAGGTTCTGATTTTGCGCGCCGGCCGGTAAAGACATCGCCATAAGTAAGCAAAGTAGGGCAAGACGGCGAGTGTGCATGAGCCACCTCTCTCCTCTCGAGCCGTATAAGGATGCAGGCTACTTTTGAATGTTCACCAGGAGAGAATTCATGGACCCCGTGCGGTAGCCTTCCAGGTCCAGGGTGACGAACTTGAAGCCCAGTTCCTTGAAGATCTCGACGAACTTGCGGGTCATTTCGATCGAGAGCGCGCGCGGCATCTCCTCGGGAGAAATTTCCAGGCGTACAAGTTGCTCGTGATAGCGGACCCGGAACTGGTGGAATCCCAGGGCACGTAGGGCATCCTCGCCCTTCTCGACGATGGCCAGGCGCTCCGGCGTCACCTCAATTCCGTAAGCAATGCGCGACGAGAGGCAGGCAGACGCCGGGCGATCCCACACGGGCAAGTCAACCCGGCGCGAGAGTTCGCGGATGTCGGCCTTGGTAAGCCCCGCATCCAGAAGCGGCGTCAAGACCTTGTGCTCGCGCGCGGCCTGCTGGCCGGGGCGCCAGTCGCCCAGGTCGTCGTGATTGATGCCGTAAGCCACGCCCGCGAAGCCACGCTTCCCGGCCAACTCGTCAAGTTTCGCGAAGAGTTCATCCTTACAGAAGTAGCAGCGGTCCCCCTGGTTGGCGCGGTAGCTCGGATTCGCAAGCTCGTCGGTGGAGATGAACTCGTGCCGGAAGTCGTAACGCGCCACACATTTCTCGGCTTCAACGCGATCGCGCGCGGAGTAACTGGCGGAGAGCGCCGTCACCGCCAGCATGCGCTCACCGAGCGCGCGGTGCGCCGCGTAGGCGAGGTAAGCCGAATCCACTCCGCCCGAATAAGCAACGATCAGCGAAGGCATCCGGCCCAGTTGCTCTTCCAGTCTCGCGTGCTTTTTCTCCAGTTCGCCCATATCGACAACGACACTTTCCAGCATAGCGCGAGTGCACACAATTCTCAACCTGCAGCCAAACAAATAGGGCACGGCGGACCGTGCCCGTGTGCACCTGCTGCTGCGGGTGTTTATTGGATCAGTACACCTTGAGCACTCCCATTGCCGTCGGTTTCGGTCTTGATCAGGCAAGCCGCCGCGACCTGATCGCCCTCTTCGAGGTTGATCAGCCGCACCCCCTGGGCAGAGCGGCCGCTCTCGCGGATCTTGCTGGAATCCAGCCGCGTGATCTTGCCCTGCTGGCTGATGATCATTACTTCCGACTCTTCCGTCACCCTCAGCACGCCCACCACGTTGCCGTTGCGCTCCACGGTCTTGACGTTGATGACGCCCTTGCCGGCCCGAGACTGCAAGCGGTACTCGGTAATCGCGGTGCGTTTGCCGTAACCCTTTTCAGTGACCGAGAGCATCAGTTCCTTCTCGCCCACAATTTCCATTCCCACGATGTAATCGGTCTTCTCCAGGTCCATGGCATAAACGCCGTAGGCGGCGCGGCCCATATCCCGCACGTCAGCTTCGGGAAAGCGAATCGCCATGCCTTCGTGAGAGGCCAGGAAGATGTTGTCCCGGCCGGAAGTAAGCCGGGCGGCGATGAGTTCATCGCCTTCTTCAATCTTCATGGCGATGATGCCGCGCGAGTTGGGATTGGAAAACTCGGCCAGGCGCGTCTTCTTGATAATCCCCAGGCGCGTGACCATGGTGATGTAACCTTCGGCGGCCAGCGTCTCGCCTTCCACCGTCACGTCCTTCAACTCCTCGGGCAACTCCTTCACCGCGACAACCGCCGCCACCTTCTCCTCCTTCGAGAGGTTAACCAGATTCAAAATGTGCTTGCCCTTGCCCGCGGCTCCGACATCGGGGATTTCATACACTTTTAGCCAATAGAGCCTTCCGGCATTGGTAAACACCAGGATATAACTGTGGGTGGAGGCAATGAAGAGGTTTTCGACAAAATCCTCTTCGCGCGTCTTCATGCCCAGCCGGCCCTTGCCACCACGCGCCTGCTGGCGATAGGTGCTGAGCGGCGTGCGCTTGGTGTAACCGGAATGAGAGATCGTGATGACGACGTCCTGAACGGCGATCAGATCCTCCAACCGGATCTCTTCCTGCTCTTCGATGATTTCCGTGCGCCGCGCGTCGCCGTACACTTTCTGGATTTCCTTCAGCTCGCTCGCGATGACTTTCTTTAGCACCTTGTCGCTGGCCAGAATTTCCTGATACTCGGAGATCCTCTTCTGGAGCTCGTCGAACTCCGCCTGAATCTTGTCGCGTTCGAGGGCGGTCAGGCGCTGCAACTGCATTTCCAGGATGGCCTGCGCCTGGCGATCTGAAAACTCGAAGCGGGCTATCAACCCCGCGCGTGCTTCGGCGGGAGTCTTGGAGGCGCGAATCAACTTGATGATGGCGTCGAGCTGCGAAAGCGCCTTGAGAAAACCTTCCAAAATATGGGCGCGTTCCTGCGCTTTGCGCAGGTCGTACTCCGTCCGGCGCCGGACCACATTGACGCGATGGTCAATGAACAGTTGCAACGCGTCAATCAGCGGGAGCGTGCGCGGCTGACCGTGGACGATGGCCAGCATGATCATCCCGAACGTCTCCTGGAGCTGCGTATGCTTGTAGAGATTGTTCAGAATGACTTCCGGCTGCTCGCCGCGCTTTAGCTCAATGACAATTCTCATGCCGTCGCGGTCGGACTCATCGCGGATGTCGGAGATGCCCTCGATCTTCTTGTCCTGCACGAGTTCTGCGATGCGCTCAATGACCCTGGATTTGTTGACTTGGTAGGGAATCTCGGTGATGACGATCTGCACCTTTTCTTTGGCGGGGCGTTCGATGGCTGCCTTGGCCCGCATCGTGAACTGGCCGCGGCCCGTTCGGTAGGCGTCTTTGATCCCACTCTTGCCGTAGATGTAGGCGCCGGTGGGGAAGTCCGGCCCATGAACGAGCGCCAGCACCTCGTCGAGGGAAGCGGTGGGTTTGTTCAGCAGCAGGATGCTGGCCTCGATGATCTCCGTCAGGTTGTGCGGGGGAATCTTGGTCGCCATTCCCACGGCGATTCCATCCGATCCGTTGATCAGCAGGCCCGGAACCCGCGTGGGCAGGACGGTGGGCTCCTCCGTGGACTCGTCATAGTTGGGAATGAAATCCACGGTGTCTTTCTCGATGTCCGCCAGCATCTCCTCAGCCAGGCGGGCCAAGCGGCACTCCGTGTACCGGTAAGCCGCTGCCGGGTCGCCATCCACGGATCCGAAGTTTCCCTGTCCGTCGATGAGGGGGTAGCGCATGTTGAAGTTCTGCGCCATGCGCACCAGCGTGTCGTAAACCGCCGCGTCACCGTGCGGGTGATATTTCTTGATGACCTCGCCCACCACGCCCGCGCACTTGATGTAACGCTTGTCGGCGGTGTTGCCCTCTTTGTACATCGCGTAGAGAATGCGGCGGTGGACAGGCTTTAACCCGTCGCGCACGTCGGGCAGCGCCCGGCCGATGATGACGCTCATCGCGTAATCGAGATATGACTTGCGCATCTCGTCTTCAATGTTGACGGGAATTTCCCGCAACGGCTTGATTAGTTCTTGATCACCCATGATTCCGTTCCTCGAAAGCCTTTAAGACTTCGGACTGCGTCTGGATTTTTGCGGTGGCGGTGAGGACAAGCTCCCACCGTCCCTAAGATAACGCGGCGTGCGGATCTTCTTCAGCCAAGCATGTAGGTCTTTCATTTCCTCCCGGTCCGCCCACATGCCGATGGCAGGATGGTTGGCGAGGTCGGCGCCTTTGACACCAGGCGCGTGCTTTTTCCTGTTTTCCTTCATGTCCACCGTGCCCCGCAGAAAGGCGCTGGCGCAGGATCAAATATCCAGGTTCTTCACGTCGAGGGCGTTGTCCTGGATAAACTGGCGGCGAGGCTCGACGACGTCTCCCATGAGCACGGTAAAAATGGAATCGGCCTCCACCTGGTCTTCAACTCTCACCTGCAACATCGTGCGCTGTTCGGCGTCCATGGTGGTTTCCCACAACTGCGTGGGATTCATTTCGCCCAGGCCCTTGAAGCG
>PMYF01000803.1 GCA_003171295.1 Acidobacteriota bacterium
TGGACCAGCTTTTGCAGGCACGCCTGGGGGTTTCTCCCGAGGACTACCGCAAGAAATTGAAGGACGAAGCGCTCAATTTGCAGGTGGCGAGCGGCGCAAGGGAAACTACGGAATTCTTAGATAGCAACCCGACCTTCCCGGTAGGAACGGAAGCTCGGAAGGCCATGGAGACGGCTTTCGCCGCCAAGTCCAAGGAAAGAGAGGATGCCGGTAAGGCTCCCCTCGAATGGACGGCCCATAACCTGGAACTGATTTTCGAGGAGTTGGTTGAGAGCGGCCAAATAGCCCCCATCCCACCGACTCAACAGGAGGTAGTGGCAGACAAGACTCCTGTGGAAACTGAGGACCCGGGCAATACCGGGGAACCGGCGACCAGAATAAGGCCACGCGGGGAAAGGCATTCAAGCTTGACACCCGGGCATAGTTCCGTCCCTTCGGGAGCGGGAGCCCAGCCGTCAAGCGACGAGCAATTCCTCGCCGAAGTAAACAGCATGAGCACTCCTGCCTTGCGACTCAAGATACGGTCTGACTCGAAATTCAGGCAGCGTCTTGACAGCATCAAGAGATAGCTCAAGGGGCTATTCACCATGAGTTATTCACCCACCAGCGGTCTGAGCACCAACCTGCCCCAGACCCAGGCGGTCTTCTATGACCGCAATTTTATCGACAACCTCAAGATGCAGCTTCCGTGGTACCGCTGCGTCGAAAGGCGCGAGCTTCCGCCCCAGAGCGGAAACACCCACCGTCTCTACATGTACGCTCCGGGTCTCGGCTACGGCCAGGCTTCGGGAAGCGTGCCAGCGGACCTCACAATTGGCAACGGCGAGCAGTTCCCTGCCGCCCAGACGACCTTCTCCACCTCACAGGCGAGCGAAGGAACTGTCGGAACGGGCCTGATCCCCGTCGTGCTGACCGACTACGCAGTCATCGGACAGTACTGCGACTACGTGAACGTGTCCGACTACGCCTTGGCCACCTCGATTGACCCGGCGCTCGAGAATCTCGAAAAGGAACTGGCCTACCGCCTCGCGGGGACCATCTCCAGTCTCGTGCGTACACAAGCGAACGCAGCGGGCGTGGTCGATGCCACTGTTTACAGCGGCAGCAAGACGACCGGAACCGTGCTGACCATCCAGGACCCCATCAAGGCCGTCCAGGAGCTTCGCCAGCGCTCGGTGATGCCTTTCACCGAGAACAAGTTCGTCGGGACCATCAGCCCTCTGGCTGTCGGCGACATGCTCGTCTCGACGGGCTACAACAGCCTCGTGGACATCTACAAGCACACCAAGGAAGGGCTCGACAAGCTGCTTGAACTTCCTGGTGGGAACGGCAAGGACGACGAGGTCCAGGTCCTGGATTTCTCGGGTTTCAAATTTTATGAGACCCCTTTTGTAACCCAGACCGCCTCGTACCAGAGCGGATCGGCGACTGCCTACCGGACGACCCTGTTCGGTCACCAGGC
This sequence comes from Acidobacteriota bacterium, assembly GCA_003171295.1. Taxonomy (GTDB): domain Bacteria; phylum Acidobacteriota; class Terriglobia; order UBA7540; family UBA7540; genus Bog-366. The sequence continues at coordinate 1,463 of PMYF01000803.1, forward strand.
AGTGATCGGCATCAGTCTGGGAGTCAAGGAAAACTCGCAGATCGGCGACGGTGAGTGGTCCAACATGAAGCTGTGGATCATGAAGCCCGAGGGTCCCAGCACGGCAGACCCGACGCACGTTGTGGGCGGGTTCACGAGCTACAACGTGAAGTTGGTCTTCACGCTGCCGCCCCACCTCGTCATGCGTCTTCGCTACATCGACGCAACCAGCGGCCTGAGTTAAGAAGCCGCTACAGCCATGGGGCGGTATCAGACCGCCCCTATTTTTTCAATCAACTGCCGCCCTAATGGGCACCAAGGAGCCACATGGCAACGAAACAAGAGCAGGATATCAACGAACTCGAGCTGCAAACGGCAAGGGAAGCAGCCGAGGAAGCCAAGCTTCGCAAGGAATTGGCGCACGAACAGCTCGAGCTACAGCGGGAGCAGCTAAAGAGCCTGAGACGTGACAACGAGGCGGCTCGGGAAAAGACAGTCAAGCACGAAGCTTCCAAGAAGCAGGCCATCGAGACCCAGATCAGGATCGACGCCGAAAATGCAAGGAAGCAGATGCTGTGCAATCACAGAATGGGCGGTAAAGACCTGAACGGTCTTTACAATGGCGGGGACATCTTCACCACTTACACGGTCGAATACAACGCCTTCGGTCTCGCTGAAATCCGCTGCATCCGCTGCGACAAGACGGTCAAGCCGGGAGAGAAGGACTTCGACGAGATTTTCAGGCTGCCCCGCAAGGGTCTGGAGTCTCCCAGGCCGGTCCAGTTCCGCTTTGCCAGGGGGTAGTAATTAAATGGGAAATAGCAGCGTGCGTCTTATTGATTGCGTCGATTTTTTGCAGTCATTCCCGGAGTTGGTCGCCGTCCTCCCCATAGCGGGATACTCAACGAAAAAGGTCTACCAGGTCGCCAATTCCGTGGCGACGAAGATGCTGTCCAGCGCCATGAAATGGCCTTGGAACCGTGGCGGGACCTACGGAGTGTTCTGTACGAATAGTTGGCAGCAGGATTATGCGATGAACCTGTTCGAGATCGGGTTCCTGCAAGACGGCACGATCCTCGATATCAACAACACATCCAATCTGCGGCCTATATGGCCGTTGGAGGCCGTGCAGAACATGCCTGTCTCCAGCCAGTTTTTCGGTCAGCCCGGACAGATTTGCCTGATCTACAACCACGACATGCAGTATGCGACCTGGGGCGCTTCGGGAGTCGGGACAGGCGGATTCATCAACCCGCAGGCGGGACAGGTCATCATCAATCCAATCGGGCAGCAGTCTTCCCCAGCCACTCCCAACCTACAGATCAAGGACTCCAACAAGGGGTTCCTGTGGAAGCTCTGCACATTCGGGACGCTGGGCACGGACGAGCCGGACTGGCCTGACACGGTTGTCTATCCGAGCTACAAGAACCCTGATGTGGTCACCACCACCATAGACGACGGGGACGCCCAATGGGTCGCATTGAATCCATCGGGGCAGGGTTTCCGCATCTCTCCCATGCCTCCGCAGACCGGACGGACCTATCAAATTTGGCCGGTGTGGCAGAAGAAGCCGATCCAGTTCGTCAGCATGCAGCAGACCATCGATCCCGTGCCCGACGATTTCGCCCCGTTCTTCATGGATGGCATGGCGGCAGTCCTTTACCAGCAGGTGCCCGATCCCAAGATCAGGGCGAAGCACATCGATGCCATCTCCCAATGGGAGAAGTCACTCAGCGATTGCAAGCGTGCGGGAGACCGCACGAGGGACAGCGCCGTGATGTACCCTGGCGAATCTATCATGGGAAGCGGGGTATCGATGATTCCTTCCCCTGCTCGGCCTTTCGGTTAGGAGCCGTGTGGAAACGCATAATCAGCATCGTTGGCAGGGCGTCGTTATCGGCGTCGTCGGTTCCGTTCTCCTGGCGGGGGTCCTGTCCATCTTTACCGGCATCCGCCGTGTGATCCTCCAGGACAACCAGATCGACATCGACAACCAGCGGATCACCGACCTGGAAAAGTCGGACCGTGCCACGGGGGAGTGGATGGCCCGTTTCGGGGCTCAACACGAGATGCTGATTACCAAGGTCGACCAATACCACGCCGAGGAGATGGCGATGCTGACCTCCGAGCATATCCAGAATTCCCTGATCCGCAGCGAGGCTTCCACGAATTCACGGGCGGCACGGGATGCCGTCAAGGCCGCCGCCGATGCTGTCCTCAAAAATCGATCTTCCCTGGAAATGCCCAGGTAGGAGTCATAGATGCCGTTTACCCTGAAAGACGTAGTGAAATTCTCGGAGCCGTTCGTGAGCAATTTGCCTCTCTTGTACTCAGATACGATAGAGCCCGCTGCCTCGATTGCGCACACGCTTCTCTGCACCATCCTCGGACCTCCGTTCGTCTGGGAGTGGAATCGAAAAGACACCGGCTATCTCGTCTCGGAGTACACTTCACCCCCCATCTCCCCTCCTGTCCTGAGCACGGACGACACCATTGAAATCACCGATTTCGGGTGGCTCGAATGCGCAACCATCCAGGTTCCCTATGATGACGCCAACGAGCCGGGAAAAATCTACTCCCTGGGGATGGAGCGGGACCTTGAGACGTCTACGGACACTTCACGCCCCACGCAGATATCGGTGCAAAAGGACGACCTGGCGGGCAACATCACCTTCCGCCTGCACATGTGCCCCGACCAGCAGTACCTCGTGGGGATCACTTACCAGAAGGCTGCGGAGATGTTCACTTCGGTAGGCTCCCCTTGGCCGATCCCTTCAAAGCTTCGCCACATCGTCAATTACGGATTTTTGGCCTGGGCCATGCTCTACAACAACGACAGCCGCTTCCAGGAACTCTCGCAGCGTTTCATAGCCCACCTCCTGGCGACCCAGCAGGGGCTTGACGAGGCGTCGAAAAACCTTTTTGCAGACGCCTATCTCGGGACGATGCTGTCGCAGGCGAGCTCCAGCGGTAAGACGCAACAGGGCATCACGGCAAGGGGGATTTAAGTGGCCAACCCCCTCGAGCAGGCAGGTGCAAGTCCGAAAGGGCCGTCCAACTTCGCCCCCGTCCCGATAGATCGATTCTTCACGGGGCTCTGGACGCAGCGCAATCCTTTGCGCGATGCCGCCGTACCTTTCATCCAGGCAAAGTTCTATGGCGCTTCTCGTTATGAGAGCTTATGGGACGGTCTCAACAGCGAGATCAGTCCTTCCCTGACGCTCGTCCGCGCTCCCGGCCACAGCGTATTCAACGACCAAATGTGGGAACCCATCAAGGATTTCCACGGGTTCAAGATTCCGGGAGCCAACCGATCCGACCGCATCATCACCCTTGCAGATTGCGCCACGGGCGTGTACGACTGTTCCCCTCCTTCCACGCAGACTCTCATCCGTGCCAAGTCGGCGGGTGCGGGGCAGACGTTCTTCCAGAGCGTGGGCTCCATCCTCTATTGCGGAGACGGCGTTGACAACTGGCAGTATGTCCAGTCTTCCTATGAGTGGCAGGCAGGCTACAGCTTCCCCGCAGGCGCATTCATCGTGGACTCCAACGGAAACGTCCAGCTTGCCCTCGGGGACTACATCGACTGCACCTATGTCACCATCGTGGACGGTCTGCTCACCGCCACCGTCCCTTCTGCCCTGACTCTCACGCCTGGACAGGCGGTCACTTTCTACAGTCTCGCATACGGAAGCTTCCTCGACGAGATCACCGTGACCGTCACGAGCGTCTCCGACACGACATTCACAGCCAACATCAATGCGGGCAACTACAGCTCCCCCGGAGTCGAGGCAGGCTATGTCCTGACCAATTCCAACGGCACGCTGGGAAGCACCATTCCCGCCACCTGGGGCTCCACGATGTTCGCTTCGACCCTGGACGGCACCAACCTGTGGAGCATGCGTGGCCCTGCCGTAAGACCGTGGGGGATATCCCAGCCTACCAGCACTCCTCAGGTCGCCAACACGCTCAACCCGACGACCAATGTCTCGACCTGGGCGGCCCTGACCTACTTCATGCCGATGTCGCTGATCGTGGACGAAGACAACTTCGTCTACATGCTCACGCAGGCGGGGGAGACAGGATCGTCAACTCCAACCTTAGATCAGACCTACGGAGCGGTAACTTCCGACGGTTCCGCCGCATGGACGAGCCTGGGAACCGGTACACGCGGCAGCCATGTCGTCTATTCCCTCGGGGCGGTAATAGCCGTCACCTGGACGGTGAGCAGCACTGTCTATGTGCAGCAGCCGACCTATGGATATCAGGGCTATGGCGGGTATGGGTACCAAGGCGGATACCAGGGAGGATACCAGGGAAACTACCAGCAGGGTCCTACGCAGGTTCCCATCACCACGACCACAACCTATTAG
>PMYF01000352.1 GCA_003171295.1 Acidobacteriota bacterium
CAACAGATGGAAGTGCTGAATGCTGTTCCGCCGGGCTTCCGCGTGCTTTCGGGCGACGACGCCTTCACCTTCCCGCTGATCGCCGTGGGCGGCGTGGGCGTAATCTCTGTAGTTTCGAACGAAATCCCCGGACCCATGGTGCGGCTCGCGCACTTGGCGCTGGAAGGAAAGTACGACGAAGCCCGTCAGCTCAACGCGCAATTGCTACCGCTCTTCCAAGTGAATTTCATCGAAACCAACCCCATTCCCGTCAAAGCCGCGCTCGCCATGATGGGGATGATCGATGAGATCTATCGCCTGCCCATGGTCCCCATGCGACCCGAGAACCGCGCCAAGTTGGAGAAGGTCCTGACGGCGCAGGGATTGCTTCCGAAGAGCGCTGTGGTGTAGGGGCGACCGGTTCGTAGGGGCGCTGCTTGCAGGGCCCCATGGGTTTGGGGACGGCATGCTGTTCTGTGTCAACACGTGCGTCGCCCCGGCTCCATAGCAAGTTGTTGTTGCCCAACCGATACTCTGCCCGCCCGCAGAACAAGTCCGCTTGAAGCCCTGCCAGAGAAAAAGCCGCAGACCTAGAGAACAAGTCTGCGCTACACTCTTCGGATGCCACTCGAAGCCAGAATCTCCGATTTGTTTTCCCGCGCGGACAGTCAGTATGGCCGCGAGTATTTCGACGCCTTCGACGAATTCAAGCAGGCGCTGAACGAAGGCCGGGTGCGCGCGGCGGAGCCGGATTCGAGTTCACCTTCGGGCTGGCGTGTGAATGCCTGGGTAAAGAAGGGCATTCTGTTGGGATTCCGCATTGGGCGAATCGTGGAGATGCCGCTGGCTGTAGCGGCGATGTCCCCGTCGCCCCAAATCCGGATCGCCGGTGGGGACACCGGCGCTATAGATTCCCAATTCCGCGACAAGCACACCTTTCCTCTGAAGCAACTTCGGCGTGACCAGAACATCCGCGTGGTGCCCGGTGGCTCGTCGATTCGCGACGGCTGCTACATTGGCCAGAACGTGACTTGCATGCCGCCCATGTACGTGAACGTGGGCGCTTACGTTGATGACGGCACGATGATCGACTCGCATGCACTGGTGGGGTCGTGCGCGCAGGTCGGCAAGCGCGTGCATATCAGCGCCGCGGCGCAGATTGGCGGCGTGCTGGAGCCGATTGGCGCGCTGCCGGTGATCATCGCGGACGAAGTGCTGGTGGGCGGCAATTGCGGCGTGTACGAGGGCAGCATGGTGGGCAAAGGCGCAGTGCTCGCCGCGGGGACCATCCTTACAGGTTCGACGCCCGTCTATGACTTGGTGCGCGACACCGTGTATCGGCGCGAGGGGGACCAGCCACTGCGGATTCCCGAAGGCGCCGTCGTCGTCCCCGGCTCGCGCGCCGTCAGCAAAGGCCGGGGGAAGGAATTGGGAATTTCCCTCTACACCCCTGTCATCATCAAATATCGCGACGAAAAGACCGATCAGGCCGTCAGGTTGGAGGAGTTGCTCCGCTAACAAGACCCCCGAAATAGGGGTTGACGGGGAAAACTGGCCATGTTACTTTACCTACCGACTGGTCGGTATCCAGGCCTGGCCGGGAATTGAGAGAAAAAACATGGGCAAGTTTTTTACTGGCTCCGAAATCCTACTGGAGAGTTTGAAGCGCCAAGGAGTCGATGTTTTCTTTGGCCTGCCGGGCGGAGCGGTCCTTCCCCTCTACGATGCACTTTACAGTGCGGGCATCCGCCACATGCTGGTTCGGCATGAGCAGGCGGCAGCCTTTGCCGCCGACGGCTACGCCCGCGCCACGGGGAAACCGGGCGTATGCCTGGGAACGTCCGGACCGGGCGCCACCAATCTGATCACGGCCTTGACCTCGGCCATGATGGATTCGATTCCAGTCGTGGCCCTGACGGGTCAGGTTCCGGCTGCGCTGATTGGAAAGGATGCATTTCAGGAAGCCGACACCATCGGTATTAGTCTCCCCTCGACCAAACAGTCGTTTCTGGTCCGCTCTGCCGCGGATATCCCTGCCATAGTGGATCGCGCCTTCAGGTCTGCTGTTTCAGGACGGCCGGGGCCGGTATTGATTGATCTCCCCAAGAGCGTGCTGATGGAAAAGGCTGAGCCCTGCTATCCCTTCAGCATCGCCGCCGAACGGCCGGAACGGCAGCGGGAATGGGTGGATGCCGACCTGGAGCGAGCGGCGAATATGATCGTGGCGAGCCGCCGGGCGGTGCTTTACGTTGGCGGTGGGGTGGTTTCTTCCAATGCCTCGGCGGAAGTTCGGGAGATTGCGGAACTGACCCACATTCCGGTCACGACGACCTTGATGGGCTTGGGCGCTTTTCCTTCGCGGCACCCGCTCTCCTTGGGAATGCTGGGCATGCACGGCTCGTATGCCACCAATATGGCGATCTGCAACTGTGACTTGCTGGTGGCCATCGGCGCCCGGTTCGACGATCGGGTGACGGGCCGGCTGAACGGCTTTGCCCCGAGCGCCAAGAAGATCCATTTTGACGTGGACCCCTCCGAGGTCAACAAGAATGTGCCGATGGATTTGGCCCTGGTGGGTGATGCACGGGAAGCGCTGCGGGCCTTGATTGACGTTTTGAAGCGACGCCGGGCGGTTCCGGCCCCGGAACGCCAGCAGTGGTTGCAGCGTATTGAGTCCTGGCGCGGCGAACATCCGCTGACCTACGACCAATACGCGAGTACGGTCAAGCCCCAGCAGGTGATTGAGTCCATCGGCCAGCACGCGGATGAGGACGCCATCGTGGCTGTGGACGTGGGCCAGCACCAGATGTGGACCGCGCAGTTTTACAACTTCCTGCGGCCGCGGACGTGGCTCTGCTCCAGCGGGCTGGGGTCCATGGGGTATGGGTTTCCTGCTGCCATGGGTGCGCAGATGGCCTTTCCGGAGCGCCAAGTCATTGCCATTGTGGGCGACGGCGGATTCCAGATGAGTTTGAACGATCTGGCGACGGCGGTGCAATACCACGTGCCTGTCAAGATCGCCATCATCAACAATCGCGCTCTGGGCATGGTGCGCCAGTGGCAGGAAATCTTCTTTGAGAAGCGCTACTGCGATATTGAGCTCGACTTTGCCCCGAATTTTGTCAAGTTGGCTGAGGCTTACGGCATCCGTGCCGCGCGCGTTGAGCACCGTGCGGACGTGGGAGATGCGATCGCGGATTTCCTGAGTGACCGCGAGCCCCGCTTGATAGACTTTTGGGTGGATCCGACGGAGAACGTGTATCCCATCGTTCCCCCGGGAGCCTCGCTTGCGGAGATGGTCGTCGGACCACCCCGAGTTCAGGTGGAAGAAGAAGCGCTGGACGACCTATGGGCTGTGTAGGAGTGGCACAACAGCCTTGGCTGAGCTTTGGGTCGAGACACAGGAGCACGCTATGCAGTGGCTGATCACGCTGGAAACCGAGCAAGATTTGATTGTCACTTGCCGGCTGATGAACATTTTTCGCCGCAAGGGGTTGAAGATCGTGACCTTGGCCATGGCGGCTCGGCCCAACCTCTTTTCCATGATGGCGGTCTTGGAATCGCCGGAGGCGGACGTTGAACACATCTTCAACTTCTTGCGCCGGACGGCAGGCGTTGAGCGCGTTACTTACTACCGGCACGAGACCTCTGATGCCGCCGCCTTCATCTTCATCGATGCCGAGGCTGATCCCTCCCGTGTGGCGGACATCCTCAAAACCTTTCCCATGTCCAAACTGATTTTTGCCAGTCATGGCAAATATCTCCTGGAGGTTCCCGCCGAAAGCCGGGGGCGAATCGCCGCGCCGGTTTACGGCGTCCCGGAGATCCTTCCTTTTGCCTGCGTAAGGACGACTCACAACGTGTCGCGCCCGGAGCTCGTCGCCGCACAAGCTTAATGAATTCAGATGGAGATCAGATCCGGGCGAAGAAATAAGCGGGTCGGTGAGACGCCGGCTTCGTATATAATTCTGTTTTGCAAATTCAAGACTTGACAGAGGAGTGGAGATCTATGGCTAAAGTCTATTATGAGCAAGATGGTGACCTGAAGTATCTCGCCGGAAAAACCGTGGCCATCCTCGGCTATGGCAGTCAGGGACACGCGCACGCACAGAATTTGCGCGATAGCGGGGTCAAGGTGACCGTGGGTGAACTCCCGGGGTCGCCGCCCTACAACAAGGCGAAAGAGGCAGGCTTCGAGGTCTTTGATGCGGCAGAAGCTTCCCGGCGCGCTGACTTGATCGTCGTGCTCATCCCGGATCCGGTGCAGGCACAGTTGTATAAGGAGTCCATCGTCCCTCACCTCGGGCCGGGGAAGACCCTGGTGTTTGCTCACGGGTTCAACATTCACTACAAGTTTATCGTTCCTCCCCCGACCGTGGATGTCATCATGATAGCGCCCAAGTGCCCTGGGCATCGGCTGCGCGAGCTGTTCACGGAAGGCGTCGGCGTGCCTTCACTCCTGGCGATTGAACAGGATGCTTCCGGCCAGGCCGAGAAGACGGGGCTCGCTTACGCTAAAGGCATCGGTTCGCTGAAGGCGGGCGTGATTCGCACCACATTCAAGGAGGAGACGGAGACGGACCTCTTCGGCGAGCAGACGGTGCTTTGCGGCGGCGTCTCAGCGCTTATT
>PMYF01000765.1:0-3610 GCA_003171295.1 Acidobacteriota bacterium
CTTCACGTGGTCAACCAACTCAAGGATGCGGAGGCTGACTTCCGGGTGGTCGGCCCCCTCTCCCCTCCGCTCGAGCGTGTAGGCGATTGGGGCATCGAGTGCCTGCGGGAAGACGCGAACATCTGGGGTATTCACTTCCCCCCCCTTGCTGAGGAAGCTGACGCACGCGCGCTGCTTGAGTGCCGAGGTTGCCAAACTTTGGCGCTGCAGCCACTCTCGCTTGTCGAAGTCGAAGTCCTGGAGACCGCTGGCCTGCTCTCAAACCCCTGCCCGCATTGCGAGGCCATGACCCCCTGGGGATACCCGCTGAGGACTTTTGAAGAGGAAAGCAAGACCTATCAGGCGGCCGCCGCTGCGGCTGGCGAGACCGCTCCCCTTGACGCCGACCGTCGCAACGCACCCCGCAAGCCTGCGCAGCTTCCCGCGCGGGTGCGCAATTACTACGGGGAAGCGAAAACTGTCCAAACCGAAAACAATTCCCCGGAAGGTTTTTGCTTTGTCAGCAAGCGGGAGTATCTCATCGGGCAGGGTATTCTGGTGGTCTGCCCGTTCCAAGCCGGGAATGGAAAACCTGAACTGCGCGCCCGCATCGTCCGCGATGGACTCGCCGGAAGCCCCGCCCAGCACCTTTATGGCGCGCGCTACGAGCGAGGCAGCCGCTAAGGCAGACGCGCGCCACCAAACAAACTCCTCCACCTGCGCCCCGCTGAACTCCCGCGAACACGACTTGGCTGGTAGTGGCGATATAAAATCGCCGCTACGCCGTCCGTCAGGGGTTTTTCCGCAGCCTGTTTAGCCCCGCCCTTCCGATAGGCCCCCAAAAGCCTTCCAGCGTGGTGAGAAATCCGCGCTAGAATCGAATAGCGCGGGCTCAAGCTTGGCCCCAGGCGCGACATGGGGTGCCATGAGGCGGCGGCCCGAGGGCTCATAACATCTGCGCGCAGGAGAGGATTCCGGCATGGTACGAACTTCTTGTTCCGTTTGGCTCCGGGGGCTGATCGCGCTGGGCTTGCTCGTTGCCACCACTTTGATCTGGACGGCCAGCGCGCCCTCGCGGCCTCCGGAAGGGCAGGCGGCCTCCCCGCTAGCCGACCCCGCCGCTGCGCCGGTCACCAGCCAAGGTGCTCCCGTTGAGCGGAACACGGGTCCGGGGCTTACTACCAAGCAGAAGCGGGAACTTCTGAAATCCCGCTTTGAGAAGATGAAAGACGACGCCGCGCAGCTTGCCACCAAGGCCAATGATCTCCACGATGAACTGGACAGGTCGAGCGTCGACATCCTCTCCCTGGATGTCATTCAAAAGGCTGAAAAGATTGAGAAGCTGGCGAAGAAGATCAAGGACGAAGCCAAGGGGTACTGACCGCGGGGGCACATGCATTAAATGGGGGTTTGATGCATGTCACAGCCAATCGAGGCAATCGAGAAACCCCACGACGAGCTTCCTACTCGTCGTGGGGTTTTTTCGGCTAATGCCTGAACCCGAAGCCCCGGCCATAGAACCCGCGGCCGTAGCCGCCATAGAAACCCGGCCCGTACCAGAATGAATAGCTTGGCCCCCAGTAGTAGGGATAGGCCGGCGGATAGTACGTGGCCGGAGGCGGCGGGCAGCCATCATAGCCACAAGAACTCCGATAATTCGGCGGCGGACCCTGCGCTCTGGAAGGCTGCTCGTACCCCGGGGTATTCACAGCGACGAAGGCTTGTGGCGCCCGTTCTGTCGAGAAGGTGACGGCCCTCGAGAGCCGGAATGTCAACTGCGACTCGGGATAGATAGTGGTGGGGCGGCCGCGGGTCACGAGCACGCCGATGCCGCTGACCAATAAGCCAGCCCCGGCGCCAATCCCGGCGCCCACGCCCCCTCCCGCCGCCGCACCGATGGCCGCGCCGGTGGCGGTCGTTCCCCCCATCGCTGCTGCGTCACGCCCGTTCGATGTGCGGCCCTTCAAGTCGTCCAACTCCGTCTCGATCGGCAATTGTTGGCCATCCACCAAAGTCAAGGCGGTCAACTGCACGGCCAGCCGGGAAACACCCTTTACCCGGCCAGCTTTTTGCGCTTCGGTAACCTGGCCACCCACCGTCTGACCCTGGCGCGCAATCACCACGCCGTAAGCCACCAGGGGTCGCGAGAGAGTCGCGGAAAACCCATCGCCAGCCTGGTTCTTGTCGGAGGATAGGAACTGATCAACCCGCACGGTGATAAAAGTCCCTGCCGGAATGGTAACCCGGGCCGGCACCATCTGGCCGGCCGGATCATCCTGCGGAACCGCAGCCTGCGGTGGCTCGGATTGCGTCGGATTCGTCTGTGGCGAATTGGGCGGACCGCTGGAAAAACGGTGCCACCCGGGAGAGGTGTCTGCGGTCGGTGGCGGCCCAGAGGCCGGATCTTGCCCGAACCCCACGACCGAAATCCCCAGCATAATCAGCGCGAGGTAGTTGGTCACTTTCCGGAACGTCTTGCTTTGGATGTAGCCCATGTTTAATCCCCTTTGTCTTACTCACTACCACAGAGGGCAACTGAATCGCCAAAGCACGCCACACGTGTAGCCGACTGATAATATTAGAGTTCTGCCATAAGCCTGGGCCGCCGTGGAGCTATGTCTCTGTCCATATTCCACCACTCGCTGGTGGATTACGGCCACCGTTATTTTTCGGAGATGGAGTTTGCGCCTCGTCCTGACGGCGGAACTGGTTCTCTGAACTCTGTTCCAGAGGTAAGACGCTGGCGCACGGTTTAACAGGCTGCGGAGGCTAAAACAATGGGCCGCTTGAGGAGCGGAAAGCCCTTTGGCTCATTCCGCCCTTCGAACGGCCCTTATGGTCTCGCTAAAGCTGTGGGCGCCGAAGTTGTGGTCAACTCTCGGTGCCCGCAGAAGTTTAGTTCGCCCGGGCGCCGGAACCAGTCTTCGCACCCTCACCCGTGCGAATCCGCATTCCGTAGAACGACCGGTAGACGAAGAAAATTGACACGGCGAAGAACGCCAATGCCAGGATGTGCGTCAATCCGGAGCCGCTGGTCGCGGTCAGCCTGACCGCCAGCTCCACCGCCAGCAAGCCGAACAGGGTGGTGAATTTGATGACCGGGTTCAAAGCCACCGAAGAAGTGTCCTTGAACGGGTCCCCCACCGTGTCGCAGATGACGGTCGCATCGTGCAGAGCCGTGCCTTTCTGCTTCAACTCGACCTCCACAATCTTCTTGGCGTTGTCCCAGGCTGCCCCGGCGTCCGCCATGAAGATGGCTTGATAGAGGCCAAAGATGGCAATCGAAATCAAGTAGCCGATGAAGAAGAAGGGCTCGACGAAGGCAAAAGCCAAAGTGGCGAAGAACACCGCGATNNCCCTTCTGCGCGTACTGGGTGCAGATGGCGACCACCTTTTTGCTGTCCGCGACCGAAGCCTTCTCCACGCCTTCCAGCTTGATGTTGGCCTTGATGAACTCCACGGCGCGATACGCGCCGGTGCTCACGGCCTGGGTGGCCGCTCCGGTGAACCAGTAAATCATGGCTCCGCCGGTGATCAAGCCCAGCACAAAGGGCGCGTGCAGCAAGGAGAGCTTGTCGACGTTCTCCGTGATGCCCTTGGTGAGCGCCATGATGATGGAGAAGGTCATGGT
>PMYF01000765.1:3719-4067 GCA_003171295.1 Acidobacteriota bacterium
AACCCGAACGCCACCAGGCCAAAGGCGAAGACCGCCGGCGCGAGCATCATGGTACCCAGCCCCATCCTGCTGACCATCGAACCAATGGACATCAATAACACCATGGCCAGGCCCAGGTAATATGCTGAGAAATTTCCGGCCACGAAGCCGGAAAGAATACCCAGTGAGGCCCCACCCTCCTGGGCGGAGGTTACCACCTCGCGGACATGCCGCGATTCCGTGGAAGTGAAGCTCTTGACGAGTTCCGGAATGAGCGCGCCGGCCAGCGTGCCGCAGGAAATGATCGTGGCGAGCTTCCACCACTGCGTCGGGTCGCCCCCCAGGGTGGGAATGATGAACGCCGAGACG
>PMYF01000765.1:4113-4328 GCA_003171295.1 Acidobacteriota bacterium
GCCACGGCACTTGCCACCAGCATGATGACGCGGATCACGAAGATCCACACCAGCAATTGCACCTGGACCGTGGGGTCTTTCACCGCCAGCAGAATGAAGGTGATCAGCGCCACGCCCGTTACGCCGTAGGTCTCAAAGCCGTCGGCGGTCGGTCCCACCGAATCGCCGGCGTTGTCGCCCGTGCAGTCCGCGATGACGCCCGGGTTGCGCGCATC
>PMYF01000031.1:0-8455 GCA_003171295.1 Acidobacteriota bacterium
CCCAACCTGCTGAACGAATTCCGCTTTGGATGGACTTCGGAAGAAAATGGCCTGCGCAACACACTGAATGGCGCTCCATATACAACCTCGGCGGGCTTCGATGCGGTCTCCTCAAGCATTCCTGTCAACAATACGACGGGAACGGAGGTTTACTTTACCGGCGACATGACTTCGCTTCTTGCCGGCAACATCAATCAAACAACGCAGAGCCACCTGTTTCAATACAATGACAACCTGACCTGGGTTAAAGGCCGGCACACCGTCAAGTTTGGCGGAGACATTCGCGCCCTCAATTTTGTATCCACGCTTGGAGATAACGGGCTGAACACCGCGGAAGTCTTTCCGTTTTACGGCCTGTATACGAGCGCCTATCAAGGAGCCTTCTTCGGGTTACCAGAAGGCACCTTATCCAGCACCGCCTACCAGTTCGCCGATTTCCTGACCGGCGCGCCCGTTGAAACCAAATACTTTTCGCTGGTTCCCAGGGATGAAGGCGCGACATTGTATTATGCGGCCTTCGCACAAGATCAGTGGAGGATAACGCCGGAGCTTACATTCTCCTTTGGCGTGCGCTATGAATACGACCCAGCCATGCACGACATAACGGGAACCATCGGCAACTTCGATCCCAGCGTTGCGTCGACCGGCGCCGTGATCTACCCCGCAGGTTATTCGAACATGTTGGATGCGCCCTATCTGGCCCAGTTCGACGCCTGCGGCTATGGGCCAGCCTCCACAGCCTATGCAGCCTGCACGCCGGTGCTGTCGAGCAGTCAGGCCGGGCTGCCTAGCGGCCTTCGCAAAGCGCAGAAGGACCGTATTCTGCCGCGCATCGGCCTGGCATGGCGCCCCTTCAACGACGATAAGACAGCCGTCCGCGCGGGGTTTGGCCTCTACAACACAACCCTGCTCGGCGACAGCTTCTTCGCCATGACGGACACGTTGCAGTCGGCTACGCTCACCTATAACAATTTGCAGGGTTATCCCTACTATCCACCGTATTTGTGGCCGCAGACGAGTCCAGGATCGAGTCTGCCAGCGGTGCAGTACGGCACCGCTAGCTTTACGTCGGCCAATCAGATCAACTGGAAGAATCCTTACTCCATTCAGTGGAACCTTTCCATCGACCACGAGTTGCGCGGGAATCTCGGCGTGCGCATCTCCTATATCGGGATGAGGACCGACGATCTGGTGTGGGCGGCCAATGAGAACGATATGCCATATTCGAGCACGACTAAGGCCTTGTCGCAACCTCTCACAAACCGTCCATTTCCCAACTGGCAGGCTATCAACGATCGGCTTACCGGCGCACAGGCATTTTATAGCGCGCTTCAAGCCGAAGCCAATCGCCGCTTCCAGCATGGCCTCACCTTCCAGTCAACGTACACGTGGTCGAAGAATCTCGCGGACAACCAAGGCACGCAAGCTACAGGCTTCGTGGGAGAAAACGGGAACTACGCCTCTTACATACACAATCTGAAACTGGACTACGGCAACGTCTATGGAACCCGCCGCCAACGCTGGATTACCACCGGCGTGTACGAGCTTCCAGTGGGACGCGGCCGCAGCTTTGGCGCAAACATGAATCGCACTGAAGACGCATTGATAGGCGGCTGGCAGTTGAGCAGTATCTTCGTTCTGCAGACCGGTCCTTACATGACGGCGTACATCCCGGGCGGCGACGCAGATCCTTCCGGAACAGGTTCGGGAGTCTTATACGCGCTCAATCAACGTCCCGACCGTGTGGCGGGACAAAGCGCTGTTCCAGCCAACCGAACCCGCTCTCAGTGGCTCAATCCTATGGCATTTGCCTGCCCCAGCAATAGCGGATACACGTCAAGCTCCTATGCTGGCAATACCTGCGGCGTTGGATACACCTCGAATCCGATCGGGCGATTCGGCAATGAGAGCGTTGGCGACATCGTTGGACCGGGAACCGTGAACTGGTCGGCCCACCTCAGCAAACGAATCGAAATTACCAGCAATGTGCATCTTCGCGCGGAAGGCACCTTCACCAATGTTTTGAACCACACCAATCTCAATGATCCAAATCTGAATATCGAAAGTCCGCTTTTCGGAAAGATTACTTCCAACCGCGGATCGGATTTTGGAGGGGGCCGTACCGGACAGGTGTCCCTGAAACTTGAATTCTAGACAGAAGGCATTTGTTTAGCGCCCGGAAGCGTGCTCAAGAAAGGAAAGTGGGCGGTGACACGCCGCCGAGAGCCGTGAACTGTCTGAAATCGAAGTGCCTGAGATCAAACATGACGTTGACTCCAGAGGGTGGTCTAGCCTAAGCGTTTCTGGGTGAACCGGGAGATCCTTGTGCTATGGCTGTGCCGCAGCGCAGAGCGGCGAAACTGGATCCGACATCGAGGGTGGAGGGTTGGCAGTTCCCCAGTTAGAGGGGGCCGAACCCATGGTGAACACAAGCGTTCCGCCATTTGCGATCTGCCTGTGCCGAAACCACGAGGTATAGAGCGGCGCTCCATTCAGCGTCGCGGACTGGATAAAGCNNCATTTGCTTGTGGCGAAACCACGAGGTTTCGAGCGGCGCTCCGTTGAGAGTCGCGGACTGGATAAAGCGATTGATGTGTTCGCTGTCCATGTTGCGAGCAAGGATACGCAGAGTTTTTCCGGAAGCGAGCGTGATATCCGCCTCGGGAAAGCTGGGGGTGCCAATCAGGTAGATGTCCTGCCCGGCATTGGGGTAGAAGCCGAGGGACTGGAAGATGAACCAACTGGACATAGCGCCAGAGTCATCGTTGCCCGGTATGCCGGTGCGCTGGTCGGTGAAGGCCTTCTCGAGTAATTCGTTGATAACTTCGGCGGTGTGGTCCGGCCGTCCTGCCCAGTTATAAAGAACGGGAATGAGGAAGCCGGGCTCGTTTGTGACGTCGAAGTGCTCGCGATAGAAGATGCTGTCGAGACGGTGCACGAACATCTGATTGCCCCCCGCCAAGGCAATAAGTCTTCGAACGTCCTGAGGGGCGAATAGCGAATAGGTCCAGAGGTCGCCCTCGTAAAAAAAGTCGGGCCATTCGCCGCGTAGGAGCAGATTCGGCTCAGCCCAGCTGCCGTCGGGATTGCGAGGGCGCAGAAAGCCTTTGAAGCCTTCCACGGTGAGGTCCTTGTCCCAGAGATGTTCCCAATTGTGGGCGCGGGCGGCGAACAGCTTGGCCTCGGCAGGTCGATTGAGGCCGCAGGCGACTTCAGCAATGGCAAAGTCATTGTAGGCGTACTCCACGGTGCGGGAGCCGGAGCGCTCGTCGGCCAGGGTGAGGTAGCCTTTGGTGTTGTAGTCCAGGATGCCGCCGCGGCCCTCCTTCTGCGGGTCGGCCGGGGGAACGGACGCGTTTTTCAGCATGGCCTGGAAAGCAGTGGTGTAATCGATCCCAGTCAGACCTTTGACGTAGGCATCGGCGATGACGATATCGGCGTTGCTGCCACCCTGAGTGCGGCCAGTGGCGTTTCCGCTGCGGGCGTCGGGCATATAGCCTTCGTGACGATAGATATCGATGAGTGAGCGGATGAGGTCACGTTGCCGCTCGGGAGCAATAAGAGTGAGCAGGGGGCCTGAGCTGCGATAAGTATCCCAGATTGTGTAGTAATCGTCGTAGTAAGGNNCCTGTGCGATCGGATGGCATGAGCATGATGTGATACATTGCGGTGTAAAACTGAATCCGCTTTGAGTCCGTCTCGCCACGGAGCCGGATCTTGGACAAAGCCTGGTTCCAGTTTTCTACAGAGGCCTTGCGGACAGCATCGAAGTTCCACGCGGGAGCCTCGCGTTGTATGTTTTGACGCGCCTGCTCTGTGCTGATAAATGAGAGGGCAACCTTTGCCTGAACAACCTGGCCCGCGTGGGTGCGTAGGTTGAAGGTGGCGCCGACAGGCCGATCTCCGTCCACCAAAATTTCTTTG
Organism: Acidobacteriota bacterium; assembly: GCA_003171295.1. Lineage (GTDB taxonomy): Bacteria > Acidobacteriota > Terriglobia > UBA7540 > UBA7540 > Bog-366. Next base: position 3,925 of record PMYF01000031.1, read on the forward strand.
CCGGACGTGAGCGTGTTGCCGTCCCAGGCCTGGGCGCTGGTGGACGGGGTGTCAAGGACGATGTAGAAGTAGACTCTGTACTCGCCGCCCTTATTCCATCCGCCAGCGTAGCGGCCCACGCCTTCTGCTTCATGGTCGGAGAGCAGGTGGACCCGTCCTCCTAGAAAACGCTGCGACTCCGAGTCCGAGCCTTTGTTCAGGCAATGGTCAATGTTAATGGTAAGATGCGACTGCTGAGCAGCGGGAAACGTGTAGCGATGGAAACCGACGCGGCGAGTGGCAGTCAACTCCGCACGGACGTTGTATCGTGTGAGCGTCGCGGCGTAGTAGCCAGGATGGTTCATCTCTTCGATGCGGGGCGACTTGATGTCCGCGAGGTCGAGCGGACCGGTGACGGGAGCGATGAGGATATTGCCATACTTGCCGGAGGCTCCACTGAGGTGAAGATGGCTGAAGCCCAGGATGCGGCCGCCGCTGAGGTAGCCAAAGCTGGAGGGCCGGCTATCGAAGCTTTCCATGTCCGGGCCGAGCTTTACCATGCCGAAGGGCACGGCCGCGCCGACGAAGGTATTGCCGCCCCAGTCCACACCGAGAAAGGGATAGACATTGTGAACGTAGTCGCGCGCGGCGCCGGGCCTGGCTTGTGCGGTCTGGCTCAGGAGGAAGTGCGGCATAACTACACAGCTCAATATAATGAGAAGGAGCTTTGAACAGTACCGGAAGAAGAATAGCATAATTTATCGTTGTCCTTTGCAGTGTTCCTTGTCAAGGACGGTCCACAACGGGACTAATGTATCGGAGTAATTTATTCTCTGTCGCCTTGCTGTATGCGAAAAACTGCGGAGCAAGATAGTTTCCGACAATAACTTCCTTCCGTTGGCACTTCTTTGGGTCATCAAAGCGGTTCATGCTTTCAGGCCCATCTTTGTGTGAAAGGATATTGAGGGATCCATCCCAGAGGATTTGCTTATCTATGATCGCAATCTTCTCGTGTGTCTCCTCTCGTAAGACGACTTCCACTCGGATTTCGCTAGCCTATCAAGGAGGCCACTTTCGTTTGGATCTTGGGGCGGAAGGGTGATAATGCACACGCGGACACCTCGGGAATGCGCCAATCGGAGCGGATTAACCCAATCGATAACTTCTTCGGCATGGTACATCTCGCCTGCCTCAAACTGCTGCTCAGGCATTTATGAGACTGCTTGTAGTTCCAGAACAAAGCGCGGGCTCGCCGGGTGACGGCGGCCGGACATAACCGAAGCATATATACTCCCGACAAGGAGAAGCGGCCATGCCATTCGGCGCCAGACGCGATGCAATGCCTAGTTCGAGATTCCTTTTTGCGTTGCTGAACTCGATAGCGATACTTTTTTCGCTTCAAGGTCAGGCCCAGGGCAGCCGCGCCGCCACTGCGCCTGACTACGTTCAAAGTGTGTATCCCTTTCTCGGTGTGGACTGGGGCGGGAATACATTCGTTGGCGCAGTCATGCCCTTCGGCATGGTCAAGCTCGGCCCGGACATGGAGAGTTTCGACGGCACGCCTTCCAAATTTGGCTACATGAGCGGTGGCCGCATCCTGGGATTCAGCCATTTGCACCTGAGCGGTGCTGCCGGCAAGTACGGGAACATTCTTGTCACTCCAGTGACCGGGCCACTCGACCTCGCGGACATCAAGTCGCCGCGCTCCGATGAAGTCAATCATCCCGGCTACTACGCGGCGAAACTGACGCGCTACAACACCCTGGTCGAGCTGACTGCAACGCGCCGCGTAGGCTTTCACCGTTATACGTTTCCGTCTTCATCGCAGTCGCACATCACCGTCGATCTTGCGCACTGCCTTAACAAAGGATCGGGCTCGGAGTCGCAACGGTTTCTCGGCGGGGAAGTTCGGATTATCTCCGATCGCGAAGCCGAAGGCGTAGGCAGGTATATTGGCTNNGAACAAAGGCGGCGAGTACAAAGTTTACTTTTATATCGTTCTCGATACGCCGGCATTTAGCGCGCAGACCTGGGTCGGCACTGCGCTCTCATCCGCGAAGAAGGCTTCGATCAGCGGAGACCAGCCCATCGGCGCCGCATTCAATTTCCATACGCACGCGGGACAGGTGATTCAGGCAAAGGCCGGAATATCGTTCGTCAGCACGGAGCAGGCGCGGAGCAACGTACAGCAGGAGGCGCCAGGGTGGAACTTCGACAGGGTGCGCATGGCCTCCGTGCGCACATGGAATGAGGCTTTGTCGAAGATCAAGATTCATGGCGAGACGGACTCCAAGCGCGTTCAATTTTATACGGCGATGTATCACACGATGCTGATGCCGTCGGACCGCAGAGGCGAGAACCCCGGCTGGCAATCGGCCGAGCCTTACTACGACGATTACTACGCGATCTGGGATACCTTTCGCAGTTCGGGCCCGCTGCTTACGCTGATTGCTCCCGACCGGCAGCGCGACCTGATCCGCTCATTGATCGATATTTATCGACACTCGGGCTACATGCCGGACGCGCGCAGCGGCAATGACAATGGCCGCACACAAGGCGGAAGCAATGCCAACGTGGTGATTGCCGATGCCTGGATGAAGGGCTTGAAGGGTATCGGTTATGCAACCGCCTTTGAAGCGATGCTGAAGGATGCATCTGTCCCGCCAGCCGACGCACAGAAGGAAGGCCGCGGCGGCATCCTCGACTACAACGCAAAGGGCTATGTGACGCTTGCCGATGAGCGCTCGGGATCGCGGACCATGGAGTACGCCTACGACGACTTTGCCATTGCTGAAGTCGCCTGCGGTCTTGATCGAACTGCTGAGGCGAAGCTGTTCGCCAGCCGCGCCCACAACTGGGAGAACCTTTGGGACAAGGATCTTACCGCGGAGGGGTTTCATGGCTTTCTGCGGCCTCGCAATCCTGACGGCACTTGGGCCGAGCCGAACCTGCTGATACGCGGAACGTGGCCGGACTTCTTTTACGAGGGTGATCTCTGGACTTACTCCATATATGCGCCGCAGGATGTCCGCAAGCTCATCGCCATGGCGGGCGGCAATGAGACGTTTGTGCGGCGCCTCGACAACATCTTCTACCGCCAGCACTTCGATGTGACGAATGAACCCGGCTTTCTGATACCGATGTTGTATAACTGGGCTGGACGGCCCGATAAAACGGCGGAAGTTATCAATGCGTTGTTGGAGAAGGCGTTTACGGATCAGCGCAGCGGCATTCCCGGCAACGACGACTCAGGCGCGATGTCAAGCTGGTTCATCTTCAACTCACTCGGCTTCTATCCGAATGCAGGGCAGGATGTTTACATCATCGGGACTCCTAGCTTTCCGGAGGTGGAGATCGAACTCTCCTCCGGTAAGTCGCTGTGCATTGTGGCGCGCAACCTGGACAAGGAACACATCAACCGTTACATCCAGTCGGCGNNCTCAATGGAACGCCGCTGGACAGGGCGTGGTTTCGTCACAGGGAAATCGAGCATGGCGGAACACTGGTGTTTATTATGGGATCGGCGCCAACTGTTTTTGGGAAAAAAGAGCCTCCACCGTCCATGTCGGATGCCGTTTCGCCGCTTTGCGCTGCGGCGAAGCCATAACGAGTTGTCCAGGTTGCGCCCGCGACGATTTACGAACGGCTATCGAAGCGGTTCTCATGCAGATGGATCGCAGAAAATTCGTGGCGCCGGGTTCTATCTCGATTGCGTGCCTGCTCACACGGAATCTATGGGTTGAGCAGGTTCTTGTGACAGCGTCTCCGGATAAGTTCTTCTTTGCGGTGGCCGCCGACACGCATATCATCGATGGCTTTTATCACGGACACGAGAACAGCGAACTTGACACCAGCAGTTTATATAAGACAACTGCCAGACTGACCTCGGCCCGCGACCTGATCAATAGCTATGTCTCGCCGGATTTCAATCCGATGGTCGGTTCACTGGGTGAAGAGCAGCTTCATTGTTTCGAGGCTCAGTTGCAGCAGCACAGGCCTGCTTTCGTGTTTCTCCACTTCCCGCTGATTCTGGATGGACCTTCCGAATTCGGGGACTACGGCCTGCTTCCACTGCTGCGCAAATACCGGGAAACGATCCAGCTTGTAATCTCCGGCCATATACACGAGTGGATCGACTTTGCTCATACATACAGTCCTCAGCACTATGCAATCGCTGCCACACGCTACGATGAGAACGCGTATATGCTGATGGAGGTGGACACCAGGCAGGCGACCTGGAGATTCCTGAACGCGAGCCTGGTGGACTGGTCCACGCACTATAGCAAGCCCTATCACGGCATTTGATGCGTTGAGGGCCTGCGCCAAGGTCTGATCGGCAATGCACGGCTGGCCGAAACCGGGTGAGGGCGGTCTGGACGGCATTCATCATTCATTCGCGGAGCCGGCGCGGTGGCGGCTCCCCAAGTTTGGCGTCCAGTAGTACATTCAAGAATTATTCAAAACCAAGATACAAGAGTGGGCGTATACTACTGTATAAGTAGCTGTTATCGGCTTGGTGGGAACCTCGGCAGGACAGTGGCAATATGGCTTC
>PMYF01000031.1:8463-11078 GCA_003171295.1 Acidobacteriota bacterium
TTCCACTACTTTCCGACACTGCCCACTGGAGGGATGAGTGACCAAAGTCGCCGCTGAGCCAGACCATGCGGAGATCAGTGCAACCGAGCGCTGGGAGTTGATTGAGCGCATCCGGAACAGCCAGGAGTTCAAGCGTGCGCTGCGGCTCCGGGAGTTGTTGTTGTACATCGGCACACAGTCCATCAAGTCAGGGGTCACCACCATCCACGAACAGGAGATCGGCGGAGCCGTGTTCGGGCGGTCTGACGACTACGACACCAGCCTCGACAATATCGTTCGGGTGAATGTGACCGAGCTGCGGAAGCGCCTTGGACACTACTTCGAGGACGAGGGCTCGACCGAGACGCTTCTCGTTGAGATTCCTCGCGGCACCTACATTCCCATCTTCTGCCGCCGCCAGGTCAACGACGAGCATGAGACGTCAGGCAGCCGGAGTCCTCACGAAGCCGACGAGACCCTCTCTCCTGTCACAAACAGCCTCGAACTGGAGGAGTCGCCGACGATCTCGATGAGCGCGGGGAGATGGAAGATTGTCTCCAGCAGAGGCTTTTGGGTGATCGCTGGATGCGCAGTCCTGCTCTGCTGTGGCATGGTCTTTTTTCTTTGGCAGAACGCGATCCTTCGATCGGAGGTGAGCCCCTGGCAGGCGGATCCTGTGCGCCGGGCATTCTGGTCTGAGTTCTTCGGTTCCAACGAAGAGGTTGACATCGTGACCGCGGATACCTCCCTGGCACTCGCCGAAGACATTCTCAAGCAGCCCGTCTCGCTGGACGACTATCTGGATTACAAGTACAAGAACCGCGTCGATCTTCCCGGTGTGACACCAGAGACGCGGAATACGATCAATATGATCCTGGGCCGGGACCTCGGAAGCGTGGGGGACTTTCGAGTTGCCGAACGAGTGATGGAGTTGGACGCACACTCGTCGAATCTCAAGCTGGCTTCCGCCCGCGCCTACGCTCCCGAGAGCATCAAAGCGAATAACGTCATCCTGATCGGAGGCCCGGCGTCCAATCCATGGGTAGAGCTGTATAAAGACCGGATGGATTTTTACGTGGAATATGACGTTGTACGGCACTATACGCAGATCATCAATCGTACACCGGCGCAGGGGGAACAGTCTGTTTACGGACTCTTTGCAGAGCCTAACCGAGGCTACAGCGTCGTTGCTTTCCTGCCGAACTTAAGCGCTCATCGCTATGCCTTGATCATTGCGGGAAACGACTCGCAAGCTACCCTCGCGGCAGGGGAGTGGGTTACCTCCAGCGAGGGTCTTGCCACCATTCGCCAGAAGGTCCCAAACGGTCGCTTCCCTTTCTTCGAGGTTCTGCTCGCCAGTTCAAAGCTGGTTGGAACACCGTTGAGGACCGAAGTCGAGGCTTTTCGCATTCATCAGCGTTAAAGAGGCCGCTCGACGACAGTAGTTTGCCAATAACAGTTGGAGAGACGCTGAGCCGCGACGCACCGTATACCGGTTGCAGCTTTGTTTAGCCGGTCTTTATGCACGGATCATTCTCTTCTAACGGTTAGAAGCGCGTGTGAAGGAATGATGCTCACTTACCGATCCGGCTCCTACAACCACAATGACGAATCATATCTCGACTCCTCCAGCCAACCGTCCCGCTCCTATCTTCATTTGAGTGATCCTCCTTAGTAGCATTGGAAGCCATGGGTTCAGTCGCCGACTTGATGATCGGCACTGTTGCGGAAAGCAGACCTATTCGGCAAACGGAGATTCAATTGCGGTAGCCCAATGGATCCTGCGAAACATACATTAAAGGCATTCGCGGCAGCCATTTTCTTAGCGGCTCATGCACACAGAACTATCGCAGCTTCACCCACATGCTGTTAACGAGCCAAGTGCAGTTGGATGCGGTAGTGCGGTCCTCCTCCTTTTCGCGGGCCAGTGAACAAGCACATCTCTATTTTTGCCCGATCGACATTTATCAAAAGCGGAATTCAAGCCGGCATAAACGGCTTATAACGCCCCGGAAATATGCGCTTTCGCTTCGCCGCCATAGGAAGACAGGCTGGCTGCTGGTGGAGGCGTGGAACTGGACTTCAAGAGGAGCGGCCGCTCCGAATGATGACCGAATCGCTTTTAACAGTGTTTCTTACAGAGAACTCACTGTGAATTCACTTGTCTATTGTTGCGGGGGGGAGGCAGGATGCAAGATGCAAGAGAACACACAGAATTGCGGGGGCAATTCCAGTCAACAACTCGGAGACTATCGTGCCTTGCAAGGAGACAATGTTTTCCACAAGCAAACGAAAGAGCACAAACTAGCGAAAGAATTGGAGGCAGTAATGAAATTTGGTATGCAAAAAATAACAAAGGGGTTAGGAACACTTCAGGCGAAAGCCCGCCTAGTGTATTCCGCCCTCTTTGCCAGCCTGTTGCTCACACTGGCTCTGGCGCCTGGCGCCCTGGCGCAAGGAATTACCGGTTCGATCACGGGCACGGTGACCGATACCAGCGGCGCCATTATCGCCGGAGCGTCCGTCACCGTTCGCAATGTGGACACCAATGCCGCACGCACTATCACGACATCCGATATCGGTTCCTACAAGGTCACCCAACTGCAGCCAGGCCGATATAGCGTGAAGGTGGATAA
>PMYF01000136.1 GCA_003171295.1 Acidobacteriota bacterium
AAAAGTTGGTAGGTTCCGTATAGGTATAGGCGATGCTTTTACACTGATTCTGCCTTGCCAGTGCAACGAGTTTTTCCGGCGGCAGAGAGAGGTTGTCCGTTTCAAGGGGTGACACCTGCGAGATCTCCCAGTTCTGACAGAATGCGCATCGTAAATTGCAACCCGCGCTTGCAAGGGAAAAACTGAATGTCCTTGGATAAACGTTAAAAAATGGCTTTTTTTCAATGGGGTCGATGTGGACTGCGCACGGTGATGCATATCCGAGTGAGTACAGTGTGCCTTTTATGTTTTTCCGTGCCCTACAAAATCCGAGATTGCCGTCTACCAGCATACATCCGCGAGGACAGAGCTCGCAGGATACAATGTTTTTGCTCTTAACAGTTTTTTTATAGAAAAGCGCCTCTTTATCGGGCGGGCCTTTTTTCTCCAGTATCTCTTTTGCGTTGGCGTGAAGTGCGAAAGGCGTAAAAAATGCAATTTTGAGGAAATCCCTTCTTTGCATCGTAACATCCCGTTAAGAACTGTTTTTTTAGCATAACACATTATCCTCGATCATGCATAAAAAACATCCAAACGGTGGCGCCGTTGATCCTCTCGTGCCAATTCGCTTTCAAACATAAAGTTTTCCTTTACCATTGAATGCACATTGGCATTACGGGGCATGAAGCGACGCTATCATACATCGGCGAAAGGGAAGTAAAAATCTAAAAGGGCGAACTTAGGACGTCTCTAATGCTCTCCCCCGAGTCTGTGGATAAGCCACGCCGCGAACAGGCTCAGGACCGCGCAGAAGTAAAAAAGCGCCCCGTAGCCCCATCTCGCAAGGAGAAGGCCGCCGAGGAAAGGGCCCACGAAGAACCCTCCCTGTGTCATCATGACGGACAGGTTGATATTGAGACCACGAAACCGGGGGGGGAGAAACATCGAAAATAAGCGCGTGGAGAAGAGGCGACGCCCCAGCCCAAGCCGAACGCAGCAGCCACACCATAGAAGAGGCTCACGTGGAGAATGTGAGGGAGACACACATAGCAAATTGCAAGTTCTGCCATACACCACATGGTGAGGAACGGTTTGTCGAATCTGTCGAGAAGGTGCCCCCCCAACAACCTGACGGCGATCATTACTCCTGTGGCTATGGCGAAGAAAAAGCCCGCGTTTCCAATACCGATTCTTATGCCGTAGCCCTTGAGAAAGAAGAAGGTGGTTGTGTATCCACTGTAGAGGAGAAGGGTGACGATGAGCATGACCATTGCTCTTCTGTTTCTCAAGTTCTGCCCGAGGTCGTCGAGGCTGTAGCGCCGTTGCCTTGCATCGGCGGCCCGACCAGTTGTCGGCGTTTTCAGAAATACAACGAATCCCGCAGAAAGAATCATGCATAGGGCGCCGTACTGGAGGATCCTGGCAAAATAGGCGTTGGTATTACCCAGCGCGTCGAGGATTGGCGGCATGAGGGCAAAGGGGATGAGTCTGCTCAAGGAGATCAGACCAAAGGCCTGACCGCTCTTTTGAGGGGGGATGTAGTCGACTACTGTGGCCATTAGGGCAGCTATAAAAAACCCAAAACCGGAGCCCTGGATAACCCGGACAACGATCAAAGAAGGGAGCGTGAGCGCTGTCTTATAAAACAGGAGAGCAACAACAAACCCACCTATGCCGGTGAGCATCCACTTCCGTGCGTTGCCTGAATGAAGGTAGGGGCTGAGAATGGGTTGCAAACAGAGACCCGCCATAGCATCGGCGCCGATTACAAAACCAAACCACTCGGGATTTATGCCTAAGGAGCGCAGATACAGGTGCAGCTGAAAGAAGACTGCCATAACCGTACACGCAATGAACAAGACGCTGTTGAGAAAAAGGAACTCGCGTGTGAAAAGTCTTTCAGGCACCGTGCTATTTACCCTTTATGATTCACGGACTCTATACGCCATACCCTATGGCATTTCAGCTTAATGGCCGGCCTGTGAAATTATGCTATCTTTCCCCAGTTTTTTGCAAACACTTTTTTCCGCCGAACCCCCGTATCCGAAGGACGTCCGCTTCGCTTGGATGTCCCTTTGACCTCTATCACCATATAATCAGGGCCGTATGTTTGCCGCGCGGCAAACGAAGGACGTATTCGCCCGTCACTTCCAGTGTGGCTTCCTGCCCGTCAACGATCAGCCGCGTCGGTTTGCGAGTGAGCTTTGCGAAGGCCCTCGATTGACTCGTATAGGCGATCTCCACCCCATCAGGTCTTACCGCGGCGTTTTCGAGCATTCCCGTAAAGTCCGTCACGAGAGCAGGTGCATCGGCTGCCGCCGGACGCAGGATGTGTTTACCCGCAGGCACCCAGACAAGCTTAGCGTCACGCACCGGCCAGTTCTGGCCGTCGAGCGTGATGGGACCGGACCAGCGGACACCAACACCTGTCGGTGACTCGATCAAAAGCCCCTCTTCGGAACGCTCGCAGCGTGTCACCACGGCGGAGGCAGGCGGCAACAGGGGGGCGTCGAGCGGCGTGATCGAGCCGGTGTAGTAGTACATAACAGTAGAAAAAGACTCTGCCGCAGTGTGAATCAACTGTGCCAGTTCCACGCCGGTCTGCTGTTTGGTGGGGTATGCATGCTCACGCTTAATGACGTTGATGTCAACACCCAGACGGTCCTGCCGGGTTGTGAGCGGGCGATATCGCGCGGCAATCTCGGCGTATCGTTTCGGACCCAAACGCCAAACCGTGTACGGGTCTTCGATGATGAAGGTCAGGTCATGGTGATCGAGTGTCTGAAGCAATCGTGCGGCATCGGCGCCGATGGCGTCGCGCATGGTCGTGTCAAAACGGTCATCCACGTGGGTAAGGACCAGATCGAGGTGCGGTTTTTCGGCGCGCATTTTCTCCAACTCGTCGATCCAGAGTTCCTGAAGACGCGCCGCCAGATCGATACGGTAATCAAGGAAGATGCGCAGCTTTTTGGCATCAGGCTGCCCTCCACGAAAAAGATCCGCCGGATCAAAGCCATAGGTTTGCTGCACCTCGCGGCGTACATCGGAATTGAGGGGCGTGAATTCATTGAGTTTCCTTAAGCCTTCCGTGCCTTCGAAATAGAGTTCCGCAAGGTTTACGCCATCCCAGTCAAACCGTTCCATCATGCTTCTGAGGCCTTCGACGACAGCGTGTCGGCAATCGGGATTGGTAAGGTTCATGGCGAGACGCCAGCCGTCGTCGCCTTCTGCATCCTTTAATAGAGCAGTCTTCTCGCGCCACTGCGGGTGACGCTTCCAGAACTGGATGCTGGCGTGCGGCAGTTCCAGCCAGGCATAGACGAGGATACCCTCTCGGTGGCAGGCCCCAATCAGCCTTAGCAGACGGGTGTCCTCTCTGGCGTGGGGTTCAAAAAAATCCCACGCGCCGACATGGATCGTGGCGAGACCCATCTGGCGCCATTCGCGGGCAAGCTCATTCACGTCCCGGTCCCGCTGAAAAGCGAAATCGAAAAAAGCCCAGAGGCGGCGAGATTCAAAGAGCGGACGCAACCCTATATCCGACAGGGCATGTAAAAGGAAGGGAAAACGCTCGTATCCCTCTTTTCCGGGCGACACAGCAATCCAGAGGACGCTGCCGGAGCCGCGCCGCAAAACAGCCATCAGGGGAACCTTACTGACACGGTCCCTTGTGATGACCTTTGCTTCGCGGGGAAGCTTGAAGACGGGGACATTGACGGCTTTCTCCCAGACAATCGGCAAGGTGGGCCGGTGGGCGTCACGCACTTTGCGTACTGCAATGTGTCGCGAGGTAGCGTGAATGCCCAGCGTCCGGGCCGCTTGGGAATCACCCTCCAAAATAAGAATCCGGCCGGTCTCAAGGTGCGCAAGGAGTTCCCCGGTTGCAGCCACACCGCCTTCCGGCAACACGATGACGCGAGCACTACCTGCCGTCTGTTCCTGCAAACCATAACTGCGCAGGACATCAGGCCAGGCTCCGGGTTGCGCGGCAGCTACATGGAAACCTGGTACTTCAGGGATCTCAGCCGCCAGAATAGAAACGGGGGGCAATAGAGCAGTCAGAAGACCGCCTGTCAACAGAATGATTTTAAGTGAGAACCGGAAGACAGACGCGGCAGCTTTCATTGAGTATTCCCGTCTTTGGATGTTTTCTTCGGCGTAGTTGCCACTTTGCTCTTATCCTGAGCTTCCAGATAGGCGAGGCAATGCGTCACAATACGCTCTGCCGCCTTTCCATCACCAAAGGGATTGCGGGCGCCGGTCATTGTATGATAAGCCGTGGAGTTATCGAGAAGGCGCAGGGTCTCCTGCACGATGAGCTCCCGCGATGTCCCCACCAGGCATGCGGTGCCCGCCTCGATGGCCTCCTGCCTCTCGGTGGTCTCGCGCATTACTAATACCGGTTTGCCGAGGCTGGGGGCCTCTTCCTGAATACCGCCGGAATCGGTGAGGATCATGTAAGAACGTTTCATCAGGACAACAAACTCAAGGTAGGGCAACGGCTCGGGGATAAGCAGGTTATCGGCGCGTTCCGCAAGCGGCCGCAGGATACGGCCCACCGGGTCCTGCACGTTCGGGTTCAGGTGCGCGGGATACACAAAGAGCACGTCCTGGCGGCTGGCCACCAAGTCGGCAATGGCATTGCAGATGGAAACAAAGGCATCACCAAAGCTCTCGCGGCGATGCGCAGTTATTAAAACCAGGCGCCGCTCATCGGATGCCCTGGCCCCCAATACACTGCGGAGCATGCCGCTATCGGTGCGTTCTGCCGTCATCAGCAGGGCATCGATGCCGGTGTTACCAGTGATGAAGACCCGGTCGGATGGGCACCCTTCGCGCAGCAGGTTATCGGCAGCACGCCGGGTGGGGGCGAAGTGCAGCGCGCTCAAACGTGATACAAGCACGCGGTTGGCTTCTTCAGGAAAAGGTGAATAGATGTTATCGGTACGCAACCCGGCTTCCACATGGGCTACTGGCACCTGTCGGTAAAAGGCGGCCAACGCCGCGTATAAAGCCGTGGACGTGTCGCCCTGCACGATGACCATATCGGGAGTTGTCCGTGCAAAAGCCCTGTCTAATTGTACAATGGCGCGTCCGGCAAATTCAGCAAGGCTCTGATCAGGCCTCATCAGATTCAGGTCCACGTCAGGTTTGATGGCAAAGAATTGCAGAACCTGGTCCAGCATCTCACGCTGCTGGGCCGTTACACAGACAATAACTTCGCACCCTGGGTGGGACTTGAGTTGCAGAACTACCGGCGCCAATTTGATGGCTTCCGGACGGGTACCAAAAACTACGGCAAATCTAGGCAAAGAAATCACCTCACAATGTATTTTACGACCTGGCGGCTCCGATCGTGGTGAGACCTTATGGTTTGCTCGTCAACATGGATCTCACCCGATTCAACCACTCTATCCGTTCTTCTGTTGCCGGCTCCGGCGCCGACATCAGTGCGCGCGTCATTGCGTCGGACTGTAGCGGATGAGCCAAACGGACACGGGGCACATTGTCCGGCAGAGTCCGCACGCTCTCTTCAGTTGCCCAATGCACTGGCACGGTGGCCGCCAGATCAAACAAGGCAAGGCTGGAGAGGGCAAGCACAACATCCTCCCGCGAAGCTGCCGAGTCAACTATTACCGCCAGTGCCGGGGCTTCCTCTACCGCCGGACGGGTCTCAAGTTCGATGAAGAGGGAGCGGAGCAGACGCACCGCTGCCGGACGAGTCCGGCCATTGGCGCGTACCAGCTTGCCCGGATTATCCCGGTACTCCTCATCGAACTTATCTTTCAGAAATTCATAAATCCAAACCTTCGGGGAAAGCGGTGCCGCGGCAGAGGCAAAAAAACGCAACTCGGCTTCGTTCAGCGCCACGTTGGGGGCCTCACATCCGCCTTCGAGGACAAAAACGTCCTTGCCCAGATCACGGGCCAGGGCCAACAGGCGGACAGTTGCCATCACCGATGCATGGCCGAAATCAGGATAACCGCTGTTCGTATAAAGAGATAGCCCAACAGCATCGGCCCTGGCGATCCATCCGGAGAGGTCGAAGGCCGCAGTACCAGGGCGAGCATTGGCAAGCTTCTCGGCGACAAATCCGCTGAATTGTAAAATGAAAGGCACATCATTGCGGCCGCTTGCTTCGTGCCAGATATGCCGGCACCGCTCATAGCGCTCGATGAACCAGTCATTGATAGCGCTGACGAAGTCAAAATAGGCCGCTCCGGAGCGCATACCGAAGCATTCATCCTTTTCATTTCGGGGAAGCGGCACTTCTTCCAGGCTGGTGAAGGCGGTTTGATATTCACGATTCACGCCGGCAATGTCGTGGAAACGAGTAACCAGCCACTGGTGCCACAAACGTGCCGCTTCGGGCGTGTACTGGGTGAGTTCGTAGCGGTTGGTTTCGCGCATGTATTCCAGAAAGCCGCCGCGTTCGGAGGCGAAAGGCTCGCTGAAGGGGCCGACATTGATACCGAGCAGGTTGGGGAGCTTGCCGTAATGCCTGGCGTAATAACGCGTTTCTTCCTCCATCCACTCGTCGTAACCCGCCCGTCCGACGGTAGTCAGAAAATACTTCACCGTGGGGCTGCCGTCCGGCATCCGTCCCGGCTCGGTGAGGATGTGCTTGTAAAGATAGTTCTCGCGTCTCCCGTGAGCATCGGGCGGATAGGAGGCATCGATGCGGGTAAAGAGCACGGCAAGTTTAAGCTCTGCAGCCTCATGCAGGATGTCGTCGAGCATACGCACTGCGAGCCGTCTCTCCCAGATGTGGGCGGGCGGCACGATGTTGATCACCCTGGCTC
>PMYF01000871.1:0-12469 GCA_003171295.1 Acidobacteriota bacterium
ACGCCGTTTCGTTTGCCGATCCTACAAGGGACATCAAGTCGCTGTATCGAAAGCGCGCCGGGCAGCGTCTCTGCCACTCCGGAGACTGGTCCCGTCGGCGCGCTTCCGATACAGCACTAAGACTTCGGGGGAGCTAGGGGCTGCACTTCTACGAGTAGGCCATTATACGTTCAAGTGAAATGGTTCCGAGTGCGGTGGTCCAGACAAGGGCACCGACCATCTCAAGCAGGAGCTGCTCGTGGCGTCTAATGCCGCACCGTCGAGCGCCAAATCAGATGGGCGGCACGCTTTTGGTTCTCTGGCTCCGGTTCGCGCAGCGAGTGATTACTCGGACCGCGAGTTTGCGCGCACTACCATCGAAGAGGCTCGAAGGAACGTCGCCGAGGATGACCGCCATGTTCGTCCCTGGGTTGCGGCGGTAGCTGTCAAAGATGAATCCCTCCTCGCTATGGCCCACGGCGGCGAAGTTCCTAGATCCCACTCTGAATACGTCGCCGAAATGAAGCTCGTCCATACGTTTGTGCCCGGTGCGACATTCCGCACACTCTTGAAATATGAGTAAATACTCATGTTTCCTTGATTGTGAGGATATGCTCATGTTATGCTGAAGAAGAATGCCCAATAAAACAGAGTTGCGTCACCTTCCCCGGCAGCCTCGTGGCCGGCGCCGGGTAGAGACATTATTGAACGCCGCCGCGGCTGAAATCAGCGACGCGGGTTATGAGGCGGCAACAATGTGCTCCATCGCCACCCGGGCGGGCGCCTCGATCGGATCGCTGTACCAGTTTTTCCCGAATAAGGTGGCTATCGTACAGGCCTTGCGCAGGCACTATTGCGATGAGTTCGAACTGATGTGGGCGCCGGTCGCGAGCGAAGCCAAACATTTGTCGTGGAAAGAGTTGGTGAACCGGTTGGTGGACTCGACGGTTTTGTTTGTAGAGCGGCATCCCGCATTCCTGGTCCTGTTGGACGCGCCGGCCAGCACCCACGCCCCTCCTGCTGTGCGCGAAAGATTTCAGGGACTTGTAGCGACCTTCCTTTTGGCCCGGAGACCTCGCATGTCGCCGGAAAAAGCAATACGCCTTGCCACCATGACGCTTCAAATGATCAAAGCGATGAATTTTCTATATCGTGACTTATCACCGCGAGAACGGCGTCCTTATGTTTCGGAATTCAAAGTTTTGCTTCAGCGGTATCTGGAATGCCGGATTGAACATCTAACGAAGTGACAGGGAATGGTCAATAAATCGCTGGAACGCTTTACCCAAAGTTCGTAACGGAATCTGCGGGCGCCCCCCCCCCCGGGGCATGGGGCCGCCTTTAAACAATAGACCACAAACTCGCAATCAAGGGGAGGATCAGCAATGCTGCGAAGTCACCGGCTCCGTTCGGGGTTATTTTTACTTACGGGAGCTCCGTTGTTGGCCATGAGCGGTTGTGGCGGCAATTCCCAGGTCAACGCGCAACCGAATGCACCGCCCCCCACGGTCCAGGTGGCGGTGGTGGAGCGCCGGGATGTGTCCCTGACCAGCGAGTGGATTGCCACCATGGACGGATACATTAACGCCGAGATCCAGCCCCACGTTTCCGGCTACCTGATCCGTCAGAACTATCGCGAGGGGTCGTTTGTTCGCAAGGGTGATGTGTTGTTTGAGATTGACCCCCGCCCTTTTCAAGCCATACTTGACCAGATCCAGGGACAACTGGCACAAGCTCAGGCGCAGGTGATGCAGGCGCAAGCGCAACTCGCCAAGACCGCCCAGGATGTTGCGCGCGATACCCCCCTTGCCGAAGCCAAGGCGATTGCGCAAAGCCAGTTGGATAATGACCTGCAAGCCAAAGCCGGGGCCGGGGCCGCCGTGGCGGCAGCGCGGGCAGCAGTGACGGCAACCCAGGCGTCAGTGGAACAAGCCCAATTGAATCTTTCCTTCACCAAAATTGTTTCGTTGGTGGATGGCATCGCCGGCATCGCCAAAGCCCAGATCGGCGATCTGGTCGCCACAAGTTCGGTTTTGACCTCGGTGTCACAGGTGGACCCGATTAAGGTCTACTTTCCCATGTCTGAACAGGATTACCTCCACGCCCAAAAGATTGGAACCAATGCGGCAAGTATCCAGAGCACGCCGCTTAAGGGAGTCCCGCTGACGCTGGCGCTGGCCAACGGCGCCATTTATCCCCACACGGGCGAGGTATTGTGGACTGACCGCCAGGTGGACCCCAGCACCGGTACGATTCGCGTTGCGGCCGCATTTCCCAACCCGGGCAACATCCTGCGACCGGGCGAATACGGCAGAGTGCGGGCGGTGACGGAGGAGCGCCACGACGCCTTGCTCGTACCCCAGACCGCCGTGACCGAGTTGCAAGGTGTCTTCCAGGTGGCGGTGGTGGGCGGCGACAACAAAGTGAAAATTCAGAATGTGCAGATTGGCGCTCAGTCGGGCGCCGATTGGATTGTCAACCAGGGCCTTGAGGCGGGCGATCGTGTGGTGGTGGGGGGCATGCAATATGCCCGCCAGGACGCTATCGTGAACCCCATGCTGGCTTCCGTAACCAAGGGGACGCGGTAACGTATGGCTGAGTTTTTCGTTCGGCGCCCCATTGTCGCCATCGTCATTGCCATTATTACGATGCTCGCAGGCCTGGTATCCATGCGCTCGTTGCCTGAAGCGCAGTTCCCCAACATAGTTCCGCCCCAGATCATCGTCTCGGCTACCTATCCCGGCGCTGACGCCCAGACCGTTGAGCAAGCAGTCGCCACCCCCATTGAGCAACAAATGAATGGGGTTGACGACATGCTCTACATGCAATCCACCAACGGCAATGACAACACCATGGCGTTGACCGTGACCTTTGATGTCGATACTGACGTCAACACGGATGAGGTCAATGTTCAGAACCGCGTGGCCCAGGCCGCACCCAATCTGCCGCCTGAGGTCACCCAGTTTGGAACCACTCTGCGCAAGTCCACTGGCCTGCCGCTGCTCGCGTTCGCGTTGTATTCACCGCATCGTACGCATGACTCTCTTTTCCTTGCCAACTACGCCAACATCAACATTAGCGATCAAATCCTGCGGGTCCCTGGCGCCGGTCAGGTCATCCTATTTGGCGCCACGGATTACTCCATGCGGGTCTGGATCAAACCCCAGCTTCTCGCCAAGCTTGGGCTGACCATCGCCGACCTGGTGGGGGCGCTGAATCAGCAAAATGCCGTCAACCCGGCGGGCCAACTGGCAGGTAACCCGGCGCCCCCCGGAACGCAGATGACTTACATCGTCCGCACCCAGGGACGGTTGGTGACCGCCGACCAATTTGGCCAGATCGTGGTGCGCGCGAATCCCGATGGCTCCGTAGTCCGACTTCAGGATGTCGCCCGCATCGAACTTGGCGGTTTAAGCTACAACGAGGTTTCGCGCTTCAATGGACAGCCAAGTTGTATCATTGCCATCTTCCTCACTCCTGGTGCGAACGCGTTGGCGGTGGCTGACGGCGCGCGGCAGGTGATGGGGCAACTGAAACAACGATTTCCTCCCGACCTCGCCTACACCGCCTCGCTTGACACCACCTTGCCGGTAACGGAGGGCATCCACGAAATCCTGGTGACTCTGTTTATAGCGATGGCGCTGGTGATACTGGTGGTTTATCTTTTCCTTCAGAATTGGCGGGCCACGTTGATCCCGATGATTGCCGTCCCGGTTTCACTGATTGGCACCTTCGCTATTTTCCCGGCACTGGGCTTTTCCATCAACACCCTGTCGTTGTTTGGACTGGTCCTGGCCATCGGACTTGTGGTGGACGATGCAATTGTGGTGGTGGAGGCGGTTGAACACCATATCGAAGAGGGGATGAGCCCGCGCGCCGCCACGCTGCAAGCCATGCGCGAGGTCTCCGGCCCGGTGGTAGCCATTGCTCTGATCCTCGCCTCGGTGTTTATTCCCATGGCTTTTATGAGCGGCATCCAAGGGCGGTTGAACAAGCAGTTCGCGGTCACCGTTGCCATCTCGGTGCTCATTTCGGCCTTCAACGCCTTGACGCTCTCGCCGGCGCTTTCCGCCATGTTGCTGCGCCCGCGCCAACCTTTACGGGGGGTTGTGGGCGGCTTGTTCCGCGGCTTCAATTGGGGTTTCGACAAACTGAAGAATGGCTACATTGATGTAAGCCGCGGTTTGATTCGCAAAGCGGCGGTGGGAGTTCTGATTTTACTCGCCTTCATGGGTCTCGATCTGGTGGTGGGCAAGAGATTGCCCACCAGCTTTCTTCCTGATGAAGACTACGGTTATCTGCTCCTCAGCGTGCAGCTTCCGCCTGCCGCCTCACTGGAACGGACCGATGTGGTGACCAGGAAGATCGAAGGAATTCTGGCCAAGACGCCGGGAGTGCTGAATTACACCACTATTGATGGATTCAGCCTTTTGAGCCGGGTGTCCACCACCAACAACGGATTCTATTTTGTTAATCTCAAACCCTGGGCCGAGAGGACGGGTTCCCATCTTGAGGCCAAGGCAATCATGGCGAACATCAATCGTCAGTTATTCTCCCAGGTGCCGGAAGCGACCACATTTGCTTTCAGGCCGCCCGCCATACCAGGCTTCGGCAGCGCCGGGGGATTCTCGTTCTGGCTGCAAGACCGCAGCGGGGGTTCGACGGATGACCTTGATCAGAACCTGCAAAAGTTTCTCCAGGCGGCGCGCAAGCGTCCGGAGTTGATTGGCGTCAACGCGCAGTTCTCAGCGAAGACACCGCAGATGTTCGTCACCGTGGATCGTGACAAGGCCTTGAAGCAAGGGGCTGCGATCAGTGACGTTTACCAGACTCTGCAAGCCTCGCTGGGTGGACTCTATGTGAACCAGTTCAACCGGTTCGGCCGGCAATGGAAGGTGTTCCTTGAGGCGGAGGCTGAGGATCGCGCGTCCGCCTCCGCCATCGGCCAATACTATGTGCGCGACCGCGCGGGAACCATGGTGCCCCTCTCCACGCTGGTCTCCATTCGACCCACTCACGGGCCGGACTACACCAATAGGTTTAACTTGTTCCGCGCCGCCCAGGTGATTGGGTCGGCGGCGCCGGGGTATAGCTCCGGCCAGGCCCAGGCAGCGCTGCAAACGGTGGCGCGAGAAACTCTGCCCGCCGGGATGGGCTACGATTGGGCCGACCTCTCCTATCAGGAAAATAAAGCGGCGGGGACGGCAGGCATAATTTTTGCCCTCTCGCTGCTGGTCGTCTTTTTGATTCTGGCCGCCCTCTATGAAAGTTGGACGCTGCCCTTTTCTGTGCTCCTCTCCGTTCCTGTGGCAATTTTCGGGGCTTTCGCCGGGCTGTACCTGCGCCACTTCGATCTCGATATTTATGCCCAAATCGGTCTGGTGATGCTGATCGGCTTGGCCGCCAAGAACGCAATCCTGATTGTGGAATTTGCGCGCGATGAAATGGCCAAGGGACGCGGGGTGGTGGACGCCGCGCTGGAAGGCGCCAAGCTGCGGCTGCGCCCCATCCTGATGACGTCGTTCGCGTTTATTTTAGGTTGCGTGCCGCTGGCCATTGCCTCGGGCTCGGGCGCCGAAGGCCGCAAGATCCTCGGCACCGTGGTGGTAGCCGGAATGTTGGCGGCGACGGCGCTGGCCATCTTCCTGATTCCAGTTCTCTTTGTTCTGTTTGAGAGTATCGCGCTCAAGCTGGGCAAGGCCACGGGGGGAGAAGCCCACCCCCGCGAAATATCGGTGCCTCCCGATGCACCGGAAGGAGCCAACTAATGTTGCGTGCGGGTTCTCGCCAGGCCACGGTCGCGCTGCTGGCCCTAATTGCCTCCGGATGTACGGTTGGGCCTAATTATCACCGGCCGGCCGTCACCGTTCCCCCGACCTATCGAGGGGCGGCGGCCACCGCGCCATCAACCGCCGCATCTTTTGGCGTGGAGAAATGGTGGGAGGTTTTCCAGGACCCCCAGCTTCAGGCATTGATTCGCACCGCATTGAAGCAAAACTATGATGTGCGCATCGCTGCCGCCCGTATCCTTCAGGCCCAGGCGCAACTGGGCATCGCACGGGGCAATCAGCTCCCCACCGCCGGGGTGATTGCGGCGGGCAATAACCAGCGGGTGGCAAAATCAAAGTTCTTCTCCGCCTATGACACCAGCTATACCGAACTCGGCCTGGGCTTGCAGTGGGACCTGGACTTCTGGGGAAAATACCGCCGCGCGACAGAAGCCGCACGCGACGAATTGCTGGCCAATAATTGGGCGCAACAGCAGGTGACAAGTTCGCTGGTGGCGAGCGTGGCGTCCGCCTATTTCATCCTCCGCGCCCAGGATTTGCAGCTCCACATTTCCCAGCGCACCGTGGCATCTGACCAGGATTCGCTGCGGCTCACGCAACTGCTGTCGGACCACGGCGCCACATCAATGCTCGATGTGCGCCAGGCGGAACAGTTGGTTTACAGCGCCTCGGGGGCCATTTCCACCATCGAAAAGCAGATCGAGCAGCAGGAAGACCTGATCAGCACCCTGCTGGGCCAGAACCCCGGGGACGTCGCGCGCGGGTTGGAACTGAACGCTCAGCCCCATTTGCCGGAGGTCCCCGCGGGCTTGCCCTCATCACTGCTTGAGCGCCGGCCCGACATTCGCCAGGCCGAGGCGCAATTGATGGCCGCAAACGCCCGCATTGGTGTTGCCAAGGCAGCATACTTTCCTGACATCAGCCTGACCGGCATCGGCGGCCTCCAGAGCATTCCGCTGACGAAATTGTTTACGGGACAATCTGGAATGTGGTCCTTAACCGGCCAGCTTGCGCAACCCCTCTACGCTGGCGGGACCCTGAGGAGTGGCGTGCATCTCGCGCAGGCCGAGCAACAGGAAGCGGAACTAAACTATCAACAGACCATTCAACAGGCATTTCGCGAAGTGTCCGACGCGCTTATTGCCTACCAGAAGGACCACGAGTTCCGCACGCAGCAGGAATCGCTCGCCTACTCCGCCAAGGACGCCAGCCGGCTTTCCGATATCCGCTACCGGGGCGGCGCCTCCAGTTATCTGGAAGTCCTCGATAGTAATACCCGCACCTATGCCGCCGAACTCACCTTAGTACAAGCACGGTTGAGCGAGATGCTGGACTATGTGCAACTCTACCGCGCTCTGGGCGGCGGATGGCAAAAGTGAATTACCCGAACAGATCGGAGCAAACTCTTTAAGACCCGCCTTGGAGGCAAAATTACCTCTTAAGGGTTCAGTCGGAATGCTAGGGACACTCGCCGAATTGTAACGAATCCATTTTTATAACAGCGCCGACCTATCAGCGATCCGGATCGCACCTGAGAACCGCCTTTTGGAGGCGCCAAAAGAGTTCATCCGCTAAAACTGTTGATAAATCCCCTTCCCGCACGCGATATTGGTTCAGGATCGCACCGCCCAGAGTTTTACCGCAGGAAGCTGGATTGCGAATCCCAAGCGCTCCATCTTGCCGGCAACCCGGACAAGTGCTTATCCCACTGGGAGAGCTGAAGTCACGCACTGGCGAGTTGGACCGTGAGAAACTGCTGGTGGTGCATTGCGAGGGGGGTTATCGCAGTTCGATCGCCACCAGTTTGCTGCGGCGCGCCGGCTTTCGCGATATCGCCAACCTCATCGGCGGGTTCGACGCGTGGAAGACATCGGGTCTTCATTAGGTGATCCTCGGGGGCAACTCCTCCTGTTCCCTTCTCCAGAGTAATTGTGGAAGACCGGCCTCCTGGCCGGTTGATCGACCGCGCATTCCTGAACGTCGTGCCCCAGATACGGGGTTCTGGGATGTCTGGATCTGAGCTCCTCTTCACTTGGTCGTATAACGGCCTACTCGTAGAAGTCCCCTACGCCCGGGCAGGATCGCAGTAGAAGAATCTGTCATCGGCGACTACCCGCGATAAACGCCGTTTCGTTTGCCGATCCTGCGAGGGACATCAAGTTGGCGTGTCGGGAGTGGGCGGAGCGGACGCCGATGTCTCGTTAATGGTATGCACTCGCGGCGAAGTTATGGCTTAAGAGGCTGCGTAAGAACGCTTCCCTGCTGTCATTCTGAGCGTAGCGAAGAACCCCAGTATTTGTGGAATCAGGCAAATACAGAGATCCTTCGTCGCCTGCGGCTCCTCAGGATGACACCACCCACGAGTTTTCCCGCAGCCTGTTAAGTCACAGGTTCGCCGCGCGCGTGATCTCGTCACAGAGTTTCTGCTTCTCATCCTCGCCCAGGAACGAAGCGCGCGCGGCATTCAGGCACAAGTCGGTGAGCGTTTCGCGGCTGAACCCGAAGCAGCGGGCGGCTTCCAGGAACTCATTCTCGAGGCTTGTCCCGAACATGGCGGGATCGTCAGAATTGAGGGTGACCACGAGTCCTGCCGACAGAAACTTCGGCAGCGGATGATCTTCGAATCGGGCGATCAAGCCCGTGGCCACGTTGCTGGTGGGGCAGACTTCCAGCGGGATGCGCCGCTCCCGCAGTAAGGCCATCAGGTGGGGATCGCGATAGGCGGTGAGGCCGTGGCCGATGCGTTCGGCGCCCAGCAGTTCGACGGCATCCCGGATGCTCTCCGGTCCGCAGGCCTCGCCGGCATGCGCCACGACATGCAGTCCCTGGTCTCGCGCGGCACGGAAGATATCCGGAAAAAGCCGCGCCGGCCCGCGCTCCTCATTGCCGCCGATGCCGAAAGCCACCACTCCCCGCGAGCGGTAACGCACTGCCCAGCGCAGCACCTCACGCACGTGGTCGAGCCCGAAATGCCGAACCGCGTCGAAGATCCAGCGTACCCGCACGCCGGTGCGCGCCTCAGCCTCTTCGGCGGCCCCGGCCGCGGCCTCAAAAACCGCGCCCACGGATTGTTTCTTCCACAGCACCACGCCGGCAGAGAAGATGATTTCCGCGTATTTCACTTTCTGCTCGGCCAGCCACTCTGACAATCGCGTGGTCGCCAGCGCGTAGTCCTGGGGTTTCTCGAGCAGCAGGGTCACAATCCCAAAAGCCACCAGGAACTCCCCAAAGCTCCCATAGCGGTAGCGCTGCGCGCGTCGCTCGCTGATCCATTCGCCCACTTTCTGTGTTAGCCCACTTTTATTTTGGGAGAGTTCCCACAGGGTCTCGGGGCGTACCGCGCCTTCCAGGTGCACGTGCAACTCGACCTTGGGCAATCGGGCGATAAAGGACGGAAGTTCGGATTCGCGGTCAAGCATGGGATCGGCGCCGTAGCGCCCTAACAGGCTGCGGAAAAACCGCCAACACTGTCATCCTGAGGAGGTCGCCGCGGCGACCGACGAAGGATCTCCGCATTTGCCTNNCCGCCGCCCTGGCGGCATCGGCAAACCCTGCCGCCTGGAAGCCGGTGCTACTGCGAATACTGTCAAAGGATCATCGCGCGGGGAGTTGAGGCCGGCCGGCGTTCAGCCAAGCGGTGTACCAGTACGAACCCGCGTCATGCGCCGCGGCATTGATCTCCCGAACCAGCGTTTGCCCGACCTGGTCATAGAAGCGATCGAAGTATTCATCCGTGTAATCTGGCAAGCCTTCCCGCGCGTGGGCATCGGACCACACCACCAAATCGACCCAGATGTTGGCCTCCACGCAGGTTTGAAAGGCGAAATCCGTGGGGTCATCGATCTTCACAGCGCCTTGCGGGTGNNATGATGAAAAACTTCGAATACCGGTCGGGGAGGCGAATTTCAAATCGGGCCGCCAGACCAGTTTGCTGGGTCAACTGTCCATCGAAATTCTGCGTCGTATGCAACGGATCGTGCGCATCGGCCACGGAGTGCGCCAAAGCGGCGGCATCCGATTTCACTTCCTCCCAGTTCCCGGCTTTCATCGCCTTGGTGAGACGCAAGCTGAAGTCGCCGATCTGCCAAGGCAGGACGCCATCCCGATTAAGGCGCCCCGAACTGAACTGCTCCATCGCGCGCCGATAATCATGCGGCAGCGCCGGGTAAGGGAAAACCCCGTACTTGTCCAGGTAGATGTAATGCCGCTTGCGTTCGTAACGATCTTTCTTCATCCACTCGTCGGGGTCGTTGGCGTGCTCAACCAGAAACTGCCGGTTGTTTTCAAAGAAGGGGCGGATTTCCGGAGGAAGAGTGTAGATGGCCCAGGTGTTGACGATGTCGTGTACGGTCGGACCCCAGGCCAGCGCGGAACCTGTCGAGGTCAGCCACAGCGCCAGCATCGCAAGCAGCAAACGGAAAGGCCTGATCAACATGCGCGCCTTGAAGGGCCTGAGAAGAACTGCGCTACCCGCAGGCCTCAGCAGCGGAGACCTTCCTGGGCTCAGTCCCACCTACTTGATTCTACCGCATTTCTTTGCTCCTGTCGTTGCCATCCGAAGTCGAGTAGTGTCCTAATTTGAAAAGCTGCGCTTGAGGAAGTTGTGAAGGGGGTCGGAGCTTTAGCTCCGACATGATCGGGCCGCACGCAGTCGGGGGCTTTGAGCCCCTGAAGCTTCAGGGCCTAAAGGCCCCGTTGGGAGTTTCGGCTATTGTCGGAGCTTCAGCTCCGACCCCCTTTCTGGAACTCACTCTGCCATATTAGGACACTACCTGAAGTCGACCCGCCGGACACCTCAGCGAGGATGAGTTCTTAAGCCTGGATGCCTTCGCGCGCCCCCACGTTAATTTTGACAAGGTCCTGTCCTTGCAGTACCGTGAGTGAATCCAAGGAGGTCATCATGCGAGCCATGTTGTTGTGCCTGGTGGGTGTGGCACTGGTCTTGAGCAACTGCAATAGGTCGGGAAAAGTCTCCTCGAACGCCGCGATCCAGCAGGCGATCGAACAGCATCTTCAGAAGCAATCGAGCGTCCTGTCCAACAACATGACCGTGGAAGTACAGGACATCAAGTTTGAAGGTGACCGCGCGAATGCCGACGTGAAGTTCCGGAGCAAACAATCGCCGGACCTGGTCGTGGGAAGACATTACATCCTGCACAGAGTGGGGGGCCAGTGGCAAGTTGAGTCGAGCTCATCCCCCGGCGGCATGGGCAACCCGCATGGGGGGGCCATGTCTCCACAGCCGACCACTCCCCCCACCGCTCCTGTTACTCCCGAACCCAGCCACTAGGGGCATGGCGCGTGCATGCTGAAGAACTTCTGGAAGTGCGCGCGGTCGCGAAAGGCCTCGGTGCCGCCGGGCTTTGTGGTGGAGCAGGCGCCCGCCAGGTTTCCGTGAGCGAGACAGGTGGCGAGGTCCGCGCCGCGCACGTACTGGTGGATGAACCCGGCATCAAAGCTGTCGCCCGCACCCACGGGATCGACCGCCTCAACGCGCAGCGCGGGGCCGGTGACTTCCACCTTTCCTCGACGCGCCACGGCCCCCTCAGGGCCGAGCTTTGCAACCACGATCGGCACAATCTCCGCAAGCTTCGCAAGNNGCCCAGAGGTCCTCCGGGTCATCGTTGGTGTCGAGCGAGGTCGTGAGCCCTCGGGACTTCATCTTTTGGAAGAGCTCCGCAATCCGCGGCCGCAGGGCACGGTGCAGGAAGAAGGATGACAGGTGGAAGTGTTTGGCGGACCCGAGATAGTCAAGGTCCAGGTCCTCCATGCACATCTCAAACATCGTGCCGGGATAGGTAAGAATATTGCGATAGCGCGCGCGCGGCAGAATCACCGTCAGGCCGGTGGTCGTGGGCCCGCTGACGGTGCGAACTTTCGAGACATCCACACCTCCGTCCGCCAGTCGTTCCAAGCTGATGCGCCCTAGCGGGTCAGCGCCAATACGTGATATGAAACCTACTTGACTGCCCATCACCGCCAGATTGTGAGCAAAAATCGCCGAGGAACTTCCCAGGGTCAAAGCCAGGCGGTCAGCCAGTAGTTCGCGCTCCGGATCGAGCTGCTCCGGCAGACCATATAGAATCAGGTCCAGGTTGAGTTCGCCCACTACCGTCACATCGAAGTTTCGCATTCTTCCCCTCCAGGAGTTTTGAATGATTGCCTTTTCTTGGCCCCGCAGCCCGTGCTTGCGGCTCCCACTTCGGAAGCGCTGCACAGGTCGCACCAAGTCCCGGCCGGCTGGTCAACCTATCGTCCCCGCCTCGCCGCAGCAAGTTGGCAACCACCGGCAGGTGTGTTAGATTATTTCATTCCTGTTTCGTTCTGTTAGTCTTTTGTTGCCCCATCAGAAAGAACAACACGACGAAACCGCATTTGATTTGGCGCACACCGTTCGTTGTAATCTTGTTGCCGCAACCTGACATTGCCGTAACATCCTGACGAGCTGAGGTGTAGGAATGGCGAGTCCCTGCCCCCGCTGTGGAGCTACCAAGACGGAATCGGTTCGGCACGGGCTCATCTATGGCGCGTTCTGGAAGATGGGTTACCACCTGCGGCGCTGCTCGTTCTGTAATCGCAGGCGCTTATTCAAACGCGTGGGCGGGAACCGGCCACACCCGGATGACATGACGCGCGATGACCTCCAGGAACAATACGATAGAAAAATCGCGGAAGTTGGGGGAAGAATGCCCACAGATCCA
>PMYF01000871.1:12583-22022 GCA_003171295.1 Acidobacteriota bacterium
ACCCCGTTTAGCCCCAACGGGCCGTGCTGTTGACGCTCCTGCCGTCCGCACCGGCCGCCCCCGGCAGGGTGGCAAACGGTGGGAGTTGCCGAAGCCGGGGCGATTTCATATCGTCCCGGAGCGGCGGGTTTAGCCCGGTCGAGCGGGATGGCTCCTGCCCATTTATGCGCCCGGCTTAGCAAAGCCCTGCAAAACGTGATACACCTTTTCCGATGAGCACCTCCCACGTAACGCGGCGCATCGCGCAAGCTTCCGGCGTGGTCATGGTGAGCGTGCTGGCGAGCCGCATTCTCGGCTTCTTGCGCGAATGGACCGTGGCCCACCAGATCGGTTCGAACGCCGTCACGGATGCTTATTACGCTGCTTTCACACTTCCCGACTTCCTGAACTACCTCGTCGCGGGTGGTTCGTTGAGCCTCACCTTCATTCCCGTCTTTACCCAGTTTCTCACCGAGGATCGCGAGGAGGAAGGCTGGCATGTCTTCTCCACGGTGATCTGCTCCATGAGCATGCTGCTGGTGGCGGTCGTTGTGGCGGGAGAGATCTTCACTCCGCAACTTGTGGAAATCATCGCGCCCGGATTCGATCCTGCCGGGAAAGCGCGGGTGGTTTTTCTGACCCGCCTGATGATGCCGGCGCAGCTCTGCTTTTACTTGGGCAGCATCTTGAGCGCCGTACAGTATGCCAAGGGACAGTTTCTGGTGCCCTCGCTGGCCTCTGTGATTTACAACCTGGGGATCGTCCTGGTTGGCGTGCTGCTCTCGCCCCACATTGGAATCACCGGCTTCGCGATCGGCGTATTGGTTGGCGCCTTGACGGGCAACCTCCTCTTGCAGGTTTACGGAGCGCGCCGCGCGGGCGCGCGCTTCTCCCCGAACCTGGACTTGCGCCACCCCGGCTTTCGGCTGTTCATCAAGCTCACCATTCCCATCATGCTGGCGCTTTCGCTGGTGTTTACCGACGACTGGATCATGCGGTGGTTCGGATCGTATCTCGTCCCGGCCTCCATCACCTGGCTGAATTACGCCAAGACGCTGATGAGGGTCCCGCTCGGGGTGGTTGGACAAGCCTTGGGCGTCGCCTCCTTTCCTTTCCTGGCGCAGCTCTACTCGGAGGGAAAACTCGAGGAATTGAACCGCACCCTGAATGCCACCCTGAAGGGTTTGATCCTCTCGCTGGTGCCCATTTCCGCCCTGACCATCGCCCTGAGCCAACCGCTGGTTCACTTCGTCTTCTCCCATACCAAGATGCGTGAATCGGACCTCGCAGCCACCGCCGCCACCCTGGCCGTCTTTTCCCTCGGCATGTTTGCCTGGGGCGCCCAGAACATCCTGGCGCGCGGTTTCTATGCGGCTCGCGATACTCTGACCCCGGCCATTGTCGGAACCTCGCTCAGCTTTCTCACTCTGCCCCTCTATTGGCTTCTGGTTCATCGCTACCAGCATTTGGGGCTAGCTCTGGCCAGTTCCTGCGGAATCGTGGCGTACACGCTGCTGCTTTTTGGGCTGCTGTGTCACCGCACCCGGAATCGGGAGTCGGGCCAGCTGATCTGGTTTTTCCTGAAGGTTACCGCCGCGTCGGTTATCGCTGCCGCGCTGTGTTTCAAGCTGACTCAACAGTTGCAGTCCTACCTCGGCTGGCAGACTACGCTGCGCGCCTTCGCGGTGCTGGTGATCGTAAGCCTGGTGGGATTTGTAATCACGGGAGCGCTCGCGAAGCTTTTTCGGGTGCGCGAGTTGGACGCCTACCTGGCGAAGCTGCGGCTCTAGCCGGAATTTCTCACCACGCGACGAAGGGTGGGGGACAGCCCCGCCGTGATAGGGCCTTTCTGACTATTCCCATGTCTCGCGCCCTTCCCACACCGTGAAGTTTTACGAGACAGGAGCTGGCTTCAACGCCACGACGTGGAGTTCCCTCCTCCGCGCGTGGGTTTGGAACTGCTCAAATCCCAGGGACCGGAGGAGTTCCGTGATGGTTTCGGCGCTAACACCTGACGGGAGCAAGTGGGGATGGATTTCCAGGCACATCAGCCGGCAACGGGGGTCTGCCAGCGTGGCGCGCAGGCCCTGCAGGACCGCGTACTCGAAACCCTCTACATCGATCTTCACGGCGTGGGGGATGGGAAGCTTTTCGCGCGCGAAAAACGTGTCGCCCCGCACTATTTCGATCTTCTCGGAGACGCTCCGGTATATCGCGTCGTCCTCGGGCGCCACGATCGAGGGACAGCGGCTACCCCCAACAAAGATTTCGGCCTCGGTGTCCTCCTCACCGAGCGCCTTTCGGAACACCTGAACGTTGGTAAGGCCGTTCAGTTTCACGTTCTCCAGCAATTGTTGGAAGGCGGCACCTACGGGTTCAAACGAGAGGACGTGCCCCTTCTCCCCGACCATCTTGGCCAGCGGCAGAGTGAACTGACCTAGGTTAGCCCCTACGTCGAGCACGCTTTCTCCGGGACGCAAGTCAGCCCGAAGCGCTACTAGAAAATCCCGCTCCCCATAGAGCACGTACCACTCGCAAGAACGCAGCCTGTCGGGATCGAGGCCGCGCATCCTATAACTCAGCCCCAAGGCGCAGAACTCCACCCCCTCGGGGGAAGTCACCCACCAGTAGTATGCACGGCGCAAGGCAGTCCTGAGATGAAGCCTTGTAGCGAGCCCGCTAAGAACCTGTAGATGGGACAGTAGATGGGACAATCGCCGCAGGAGATTCATGTTGTTTCCTTATCTCTGAAAGTCGAAACCCTGCCGTCACCGGCCTGCCAGATTCAGGCAACCCAGTGGCGCCCACACGTTATTTCCCTACGCAAAATGTCTTGAAGATGATATCCAGGATGTCGTCGGCGTAAGTGGCGCCAGTGATGAGGTCGAGAGGTCGCAGCGTGTCGTAGAGGTCGAGCAGGAGCAGCTCATGAGGCAGTTGCTGCTCGGCGGCCTGGCGCCCCTTGGCCAAGCCCCGGAGTGAATCCTGCATGAGCTGCTGATGGCGCAGGTTGGTGATCAACTCGCCTTCCGGGCCCAGACCGCGGGTGGGTGCGGCTGTCTCCAGGATCTTTTCTTTGACTTCTTGTATTCCCTCCCCCGTCAGTGCCGAGGTGCGGACAAATTGGGGCGGGGCGACGCCCGCACTCCGATCTGCCCCAAGGGACGGTTCGAGTTCGGCGAGGGAGACGCGCGGCGGCAAGTCCGACTTGTTCAGCGCCACCAGCAGTGCTCCCAGAGGGCGCAGTTTGTGAAGCAAGTGGGCATCCTCTGCTGTCCATGGCTCCGAGGCGTCCACCACCAGGAGCCGCAAGTCCGAATCGGCGATGGCACCCATAGTTCGCTCCACCCCGATCTTCTCAACCGCATCCTGGGTCTCGCGAACGCCGGCCGTGTCCACAAAGCGCAGGGGGATGCCACCCACACTGGCGGTCTCGGCCACCAGATCACGCGTCGTTCCCGGAATGGGCGTGACGATGGCGCGTTCTTCATTCAGAAGGCAATTGAAGAGGCTTGACTTGCCCACGTTCGGCCGCCCCACGATCGCGAGCGTTAGCCCTTCCCTCACGATGCGCCCGTACTTGTACCCCTCCACAAGCTTTTCGAGGTCCGTGCGGATGCGGTCGAGCCGCGCGAGAATTTCCTGCCACTCGAGCACGGCCACGTCATCCTCGGCGAAGTCGATGCCGGCCTCGAGCCGCGCGATCAGATCGAGCAACACCTGCTTGTGAGGCTGCAAGCGCGCGGAGACGGAGCCCTCCATTTGTTGGGCGGCGACGCGGGCCTGATAGAGCGTCTGCGACTCAATCAAGTCGCGAACCGCTTCTGCCTGGGTCAGGTCGATGCGTCCGTTCAGGAAGGCACGCAGCGTGAATTCGCCCGGTTCGGCGGCGCGCGCGCCGCGCTCGAAGCAGCACTCCACGAGGCGACGCAGGATGACCGGCGCCCCATGGCAGGAGATCTCCACGACGTCTTCCGCAGTCGAGGAATGCGGTTGGCGAAAGCAGGTCACGACCACCTGATCGACCACCCGGCCCGATTCGGGATCTGAAAACGTGCCGAGCGTGGCGCGCTGGGTTTCGAGGGGCAGTTTCGGAAGTTTGATCAGGCTGATGCCAATTTCCAGGGCCCGGGGGCCCGAGAGCCGCACTACCCCCAAGCCGCCGCGCCCGGGAGGAGTGGAAATCGCGACGATGGTGTCTGCACTCACCATGAGATAACTCGTTGCTCAGTGGCGAGCGGGAGGGGGGAGAGAGTTGGCAGGCACAATCACGACCTTGCGCTCGGCGCCCATGCCTTCGCTCTTCGTCAGAACCTGCGAATGGCCCTTCAAGGCCAGGTGAATGACGCGCCGCTCGCGCGGGCTCATGGGACTGAGGGTGAAAGGGTCGCCCGTATCGATCACCCGTTCGGCCGCCACCTGCGCGGTCAAACGCAACTCCTCGTTGCGCAGTTGCCGCCAGTCCTGGCAATCGAAGGAGACTTTGCCGAAATAGTCCTCCTCCACGCGGACCGCCTTCAACACGACGTATTCCATGGCGTTCAGGAGCGCGGCGTTCTTCTCCAGCAGCAGATCAGCGTCCGGCCCGGAGAAATTCACCACGTACTCCGGCGCTTCCGAATCATCAGGCGCACTTGCACTTTTCTGGATAGAAAAGGCCAGCGCAAAGCGAGCGTGTTGAATCAGCGCCTGAAGCAAGGACTCGATGCGGGGCAGATAGTCCTGGAGGGAGTGTTCAACAGGCAGATGGTCGCTGTCCATGGCGAATCATTCCTTGGCCGCTACCGGTTTGCGAAGTGCAAGGAGGGGGTCCGGAGCGCGCATATAACGATTAATAAAGAGTTGCTGCCCAATTCCTACCAGATTGCCGGTGAGCCAGTAAAGCACCATGCCGCTGGGAAACCGGAAGAACATGATTCCGAACATCAGGGGCATGATCATCATCATCCGCTGTTGAGCAGGGTCGGCGGTGGCCATGGGCGTCATGCGCTGCAGAATAAACATGGTCACAATCATCACACCCGGCAAGATGTACAGCGGATCCTGCGCGGAAAGGTCTTTCAGCCAGGAGACCCAGGGCGCGTGGCGAAGTTCGATGGAAAGATCCAGCACGCGGTAAAAGCCGTAAAGGAAAGGAAGCTGCACGAGCATGGGCAGGCAACTGCCAAAAGGGTTGATGTGGTGCTCGCTGTAGACCTTCATGACTTCTTCGTTCATCTTCTGCTTGCGCGGGTCGTTGAACTTGTATTGCTTGTACTTGTCCTGGATGCCCTTGACGATCGGCGAGATGCGCTGCATTTCCTGTGCAGATCGAAGACTTTTAAGTTTGAGCGGGAACAGCGCCAGATTGATGAGCAGGGTCAGCAGGATGATGGCCCAACCGTAATTGTGAACCCAATGGTCGTAGATATATCGCAAAGCGATGAATAGAGGCTTGGCGACAACACTGAACCAGCCGAAGTCCACCAGCGAATCGAGTGGCGGGGCCATGGCCCGCAGTACGTCCAGGTCTTTGGGCGCGACGAACAGGCGGAAGGCCAGCGGCTTGGGCTGTGTTCCGACCAGGGTAGCAAGCATGGGCCGGGGCTTTTCCTTCTCCGTCCAATCGGGCGGGGACCACTCCTGCCGCGCAATGCGAAAGGCGGCTTGGTCGGGCGCCTCCGGAATGAAAACGTTTGCAAAGTATTTGTCTTCCAGCCCCGCCAGTTGCAGCGGGCCGGGAATGGTGCGGTCTTCTTTCACTTTGCGCTGCGCCAGGGTGGTGAGATCGCCAAAGGATCCGTAAACGGCCTGGCTCCCGGTTTCAATCACCGCGGGCGCCAGGGTGTGGTCGCCGAATCCACCCGGCCACGCAACTTCGACAGGCAGGAAATGTTGACCGTCAAAGACACTGACCTCGGTTTTGACCGCGTAGCTGGCGTCAAAAGAAAACTGCTTCTTCGCCTGAATCTTGCCGTCGCTGTACGTGAAAGTGAGATTGACGGGAGGCGCGAACTGGGTTCCGGAAAGTTTGCTGGGCGGTCCCCCTGAGGCGAACTGCACAGCCTCAGCCACGTAGATCGCCTGATTGAGCTGCGCCTTCAGCGCGGTGTCCCCCAGGCTCACACTCACCGGGAAGCCCAGTGTTTCGCATGCCGGGCCGTTCACGATGTCGAGCGGCTCGTTTTTTGCGTCGCGGTATTTCTTGAGAACCCAGCTCTTGACGACGGCGCCCTGCGTGGAGATCGCCACGCGGTAAAGCTTGTTTTCGACCACGATCTCTTCCGATTTGCTTCCTCGTGTAACCGGCAGCGCCGCAGGGTGCGCGGCCTTCGAGGTCTTCTGGGTAGTGCCTGCCGCGGGAACCGCGGGTACCTGTCCCAGAGCTGCCGGCGCGGCCGCCACGGGCGCGGGCTTCTTCGGCTGCGGAGGGGGCTCTTTGACAAAAAAGACGCGCCACACGATCAGCATCCCGAAGGTGAGGGCGAAGGCGAGCATTACACGTTTTTCTTGATCCAGTTTCACAGTTGAGTTCCCAATTTCAGGTGTCAGGTTCCGGATGTGGATTTCTTGGTTTACGTTCTTTGCTGGTACCTTACACTGGACTCCTGCTTCTCAGGGCACCGGGTCGTGACCGAAATTTCCCCAAGGCCTGCAGCGCAGCAGCCGCCCGAGTGCTAATCGCGCGCCCCTCCGCGCGCCCCATTTTTCGACCGCCTCATATGCGTACGCTGAGCAGGATGGCTGAAAGCGGCAGGCCAAGGGCATGACAGGCGAGAGGCAGGCTTGATAGAAGCGAATCATTCCCAGCGCGACGAACTTCATGAAACCACCCCAGGCGCCGGCGGAGTAGGCTGGCCGGGAAACAGCCGCAGCAATTCCCGCTGGAGCGTCGCAAAGGGGACGTTCGCCACCGGTTCGCGAGGGTTGACCAGGAAGTCCCAGCCGCCCGCAAGGTTCGCCCGGTGCAGGCGGAATACTTCTCGCACGCGCCGCTTCAGGCGATTCCGCAGCACCGCATTCCCCACGCGCGTGGGCACCGTGATTCCCAGACGTGAGTGCGGCAGGCCATTGGGCCGGAAGAAGACCGTGCATAATGACGCGCTCCGGCGTTGCCCTTCGTCGTATACTCGCCGATACTCGCCTCGGCGCAGCAGCCGGAAAGTCTTGGGGAAAGCTTGAGAGGTCAAACGAGCTCTTTAGGGAATCAGGCGATGACGGCCCTTCTGACGGCGCCGCCGCAATACATTGCGACCCCCTGGAGTGCTCATGCGACTGCGAAAGCCGTGCGTTTTGGCGCGGCGCCGGCGGTTCGGTTGAAAGGTACGTTTCAAGGCGCAATGCTCCCTACTGTGGTTTCAGGCGTTAAAGCTAAACATCTAAAATACCTTGCCGGAAGGAGTTTAGTCAAGTTAAGTGCGGCATCGCTAGTAGGGTCATTTGGAATGGGACCCTTTCGAAACACTGGTCATTCCCGCGCAAGCGGGAATCCAGTCCGTCGGCGGAGCATTTCCCATGGCTGGCGGAGTAGATTCGCGCTTTCGCGGGAATGACTGCACCTGGGAGCGCCCGGGTCTCGCAAATGACACCAGTACCCCGGCATCCGTCCTTAAAGACCTCTTGCTTGACACTCCCTCTCTGCGCCGGTACGATACTCAGCCGCCAGGGTTTCTTTCAGGGACTGACCTTCGAAATGAGGTGCGATATGGCTGCAGTCAGCACACGTCGAGTTGCATTGGGGACGTTGGCAGGTGGTGTCGTTTGGGGAATATGGAGCACCGTCATCAATATGGTGATCCTGGCCCCGAAATACGCGGAGGCGCAAAAGCAGAATTTATTCCTAGTCGAGCCACGCTATCCACTCTTCATCGCTTACTGGTTCGTCATGCTGTTCTTGCTGACGTATATTCTCACCTGGGTATATGTGTCGGTCCGCAGCACGCTCGGTCCGGGGCCCATCACCGCCCTGCGAGTGGGGCTGCTGGTGGGGTTCATGAGCGGTTTCCCCCTCAGCCTGTCGCTGGCGACCTGGGCGCCGTTCAGCCGTGCCATCCCGCTCGGGTGGATGCTTGACCTCTGGGTGGGCGCGGTGCTGGCAACGCTGGTTTCGGCCTGGCTGTATAAGGAGGCATAGGGTCAACACGGTTCTCGACCGTCGACCCTCCCGAGGTTTCACCGCAGGCGGGCGATCCGTGACCCCTCACCCCCACCCGCAACACGCCCGCTACGCGGTCCGCCCTTCCGGCATTCCAGCCCTCTCCGAGGGGAGAGGGTGGTCGCCAACGGCGACCGGGTGAGGGGTCTTGCCGTCGCGATGGCTTCGGCAAACTTGACTTAAATGGTCAAGTTCCGAATATCAAGCCTTCTACTCCACCACAGAAAACTCCAGCTTGTTACTGGACTGATCGATGCGGTCCAGTCGCACGCGCACCCGCTCGCCGAGGTGAAACGTACGTTGGGTGTGCTGCCCGATGATGGCCCGCTGGCGCTCGCGGTAAACGTAGTAGTCGTCACCGAGGGAAGCGAGAGAAACGAACCCTTCCACGAACAAGTCGGTAAGCTCCACGAAAAATCCGAACTTGATCAGGCTGATGATGAGGGCGTCGAACTCATCGCCAAGGTGCTGCGCCATGAAGGAGACCTTCTTCCATTCGATGAGCTCACGCTCGGTGTCGGCGGCACGCCGTTCGGCTTCGGACGTCGCCACGCCGAGTGCGTGGAGTTCCTGCGGAAAAACGAAGGCTCCGCCGGGTAGGGTTTGACCGGTGATGGCCGATCCCTCGCCGAGCGGATCTCGACCGGCGCGTCGGCCCACTCCCCTGCGGGCACGGGGAGGTTCGAGGGGGGGGGCCGTGCCCCTTCCCGCCGCCGTGCGGGCTGGTGATTCCGCCGTGGGTTCGACCACGCAGGCACTGCCCCCTTCCTTTTCGAGCGCAGCTTTCAGAATCCGATGCACAATCAGGTCCGGATAACGCCGGATGGGTGAGGTGAAGTGGGTGTAAGTTTGGGTTGCGAGCGCGAAGTGCCCCACGTTCTCTTCCGAATAGCGCGCCCGTTTCAGTGACCGCAGCATCAGAAAGGAAAGGATTCGCTCTTCGGGTTTACCTTCCAGNNCGCCGGGTCAGCCGCTGATAATGGCGCGGGCTGATCTCCAGTTCCTGGGCGTCCAGGCGCTCGAGGACGCGCGGATAACGCTCGCGCTCGCCGCGCTTGCTCACGCGCAGACGCCGCACCGCAGGCAGTTCCACACCCAGTGAGTAGCCAAACGTCGCGGCGATTTCTTCAAACTCGATGACCTTTTTTGGGGCGGGCTTCTCGTGGATGCGGTAGAGCGAGGGAATGCCGCGGCGTTCGAGGTAACCGGCTATGGCTTCGTTCGCGGCGAGCATGAACTCTTCAATGAGGCGGTGCGCAATGTTGCGTTCCGAGCGCGTAATGCCCACCATGCGGCCGTGGGGGTCAAACTCAATGAGCGGCTCGG
>PMYF01000920.1:0-4521 GCA_003171295.1 Acidobacteriota bacterium
CTCCCGCCCGCAGAGGGGTGCCGAAGGCGGGGTGCGGGCTCTCTCCCCAGGGCTTGCGCCCTGGGCTACGATCTTGCGCCCCAGACGGGGCTGCGGAACGGTCGCCCACAAGGGGGAAAACTTTTTCAGCGAACGTCTGACTCAGCTCATGGGTTGGTCCTTAATCCACTTCTGACGAGGTTATCATGCGAGTTGAAGCGCGAGCTCCGGCACGAGTTGACCTGGCGGGTGGGACCGTGGACATATGGCCGCTCTACCTTTTTCATCCTGGTGCACAAACGATTAATATTGCCATTCGTTGTTATGCCTCTTGCGTGATCGAGACGCGCGCCGACCGGCGCATCGTGCTAGCCTCGCAGGATCAGGGGTTGCGGGAAAGCTGGGAAAACCTGACGGACCTTTCCTTGGGCACCTCGCAATTACCTCTGTTACGTGAACTCGTGATGTTTTTTGAGCCCCGGCGCGGGCTGACCATCCGCACTAGTTCGCAGGTCCCGGCCGGCGCCGGTCTGGGAGGCTCCTCCGCGCTGAACATTGCCTTGTGCGGCGGTCTGGCGGGAGTGACAGGCAAGCGCTGCACGCGCAGCACGATTCTGGAGATCGCCAAGAACGTGGAGGCGATCGTCATCCGCGTGCCCACCGGCTGGCAAGACTATTACCCGGCCCTTTACGGCGGCGCCAACGCCGTCCATTTGGAGCGCGATGGGGTGAAGCCCGAACGCCTGCCCCTGCCGTTCTCGGACGTCGAAAAGCGATTTGTGCTTTGCTACACAGGCCAGCCGCGCAACTCCGCCATCAATAATTGGGAAGTTATGAAGGCGCACATCGACAACGACGAGCGCGTCCTCAAGAATTTTGAACAGATCACCACCATTGCCAGCCAGATGCGCGAAGCGCTGCTCGCCAGGGATTGGAATGACGTGGCGCAGTTGTTGGCGCTGGAATGGGAAAACCGCAAGCGCAATTTCAAGGGCATCTCCACCCCCAAGATTGATCGCATGATCGAACGCACCCACAAGCTGGGAGCCATTGCGGGGAAGGTCTGCGGGGCGGGGGGCGGCGGATGCGTAGTGTTCATGGTTCGCCCGGGGACCAAGCCCGCCGTCGAACATGAGTTGACGCGCCTGGGCGGGCAAATCATCAACTTCAGCATTGCGCGCACCGGGCTGGAAGTTCGTAGTGATCAGACGGAACGAACCCGGGGAGTGCATTGAACTTGCATCACGTTTTCATCGTGGACGGCCGGCTGCGCCCGTTCTGGCGATTCTTTCTCGCCGTGGTGCTGCTGTTTGTTGCTTACCTGGTGGCAGAAGAGGCGGTGGGCGTGGCCTACCTCGTCTTGGGGCATCATCCCGGACGGGTGGCAGCCTTTTTCTGGGGAGCCCTGGCGAGCATGCTTACCGTCCTTGCAGCCTTTAAGCTGCTGACCGCGGTTTTTGAGCGGCGCCCCTTGGGTTCTGTGGGGTTGGCGTTTCACGGCCGCTGGTGGAGGGAACTCGGTCGCGGTCTGGCTATTGGCGCGGCGATGATCTTGATCGTGGCCGGGCTGGAGTGGGCGGGTGGCCTTGCCCAGTTCACGTTTGCTCCGCAACCCCTGCTGCGCGCGGCGGCGTTGACGTTTCTGCTCCTGCTGGTGGCGGCCATCAACGAGGAGGTTATGTTCCGTGGGTACCCGTTCCAGCGGCTGGTGGAATCCATCACTCCCGTGGGTGCGATTGCTGTCACCTCCGCACTCTTCGGCTTGTTGCATCTTGGCAACCCGCATCACACGTGGTTCTCCACGGCGAATACGATGCTGGTGGGAATTCCCTTGGCCGTCGCCTACTTGCGGACGCGTTCGCTGTGGATGCCGATCGGGATACATTTCATCTGGAACTTCCTTATGGGTTTCCTTCTGGGGCTGCCCGTGAGTGGCCTTACCTTTCCGGTCAGCGTCATAGCGGCGCGGGTGCGCGGCGCGGCGTGGCTGACCGGCGCGGAATACGGCCCGGAAGGCGGTGGGCTTGCCACCGTGGTGATTGTGGCGGCGACCTTCTACCTGGTGTTCTCGAAGCGGATTTACATGACGGAGGAGATGCGAGCCCTGGTCTTCGATCCGGCCCCGGCGTGTGAGCCGGAGCAGCCGATTACACTCTTTGCGGCCGGTTCAACAAAGGAATAGCAAGTGCGAATGTCGATCTGTCGTATCAGGACTCACGCCCGCTCCGAAAGAGCCAGCCCGAGCTGGTTTTGGCGCAGCCTGTGGCTGGGCGCAGTCTTCCTTGTGCTTCCTGTTGGCTTCCCGAAAGAGAGCATGGATCGCGACACCCGCATTGATTTGATACGCGGCTTGCTCCGGGAAATCGCGGTCAGCAAAGTTGCCATGCCGCGCGGGAAGAAGGGTCTGCGCTTGGATGCCCAGGGGAAACTTGATCAGGAGAAGGCCGAAGCGGAGGTGCGCACCAACGGAATGGCCGTCAAGCCCGGCATGCCCGTGGAGATTACCAGGATCTCTTTCAAATCGGACGAAGTTATTTTCGAGCTTAATGGAGGGGGCAAATCCGGGAAGAAGTGGTATCAACACATCGAAATCGGCATGGGGACCACCACATCGCCGATTGGCGCGCAACAACCGGTGACCCTCGCGTACGGGTCTTCGATCACGCTGGCCTTGGGGAAATCCGCTCGGAACCTCACCGTCTCCCAGGTGAAAAAACTTCTCGTGGGTGTCCTCGATTTTGAGCGTCACTCGCCAACGGTGCTGTACTCCCCGGCCGTCCCACCCAAGTTCAAAGAGGCCATCAAGAACCACCAGATCGTCGTGGGAATGGACCGCGACGCCGTGCTTTCCTCTAAAGGCTCACCCGACCGCCGCGTGCGCGAGGTTCGGGAGGGGGCTGAGCAGGAAGACTGGATCTACGGAACGCCCCCCCACGTGCTCTTTGTGACTTTTGACGGTGACCAGGTCGTGGGCGTGAAACAGTATTGAGAGCGGCCCCTTCCCCCTCTCGTCCGGTATCCCTAAACCGCGTTGCTCAGGTGCCAATCCGCGGCCTCCGCGACGGGGCATACAAGTACCACGCTTCCCCCCGGTTGGCATTTGCATTTGGAATTAAGGGTGCGGCGTTATGCTGCTGTATCCCTGCGTTGAGCCATTTCGCGGAAGCGAAGTGGGGACTATATGTACTGTTGACCCTTTTATCTTTGACTTAGTGTTTTACCCCGCTTAGAATTCTTGTTTCAAGTCAATCTACAGAAACGTACCGGAGGTAGCATTTATGGCAGTCAAGGTTGGAATCAACGGGTTCGGCCGCATCGGACGAAATCTTTTGCGCGCGTCCCTGAATGATCCGGGGGTCGAAATCGTTGCCGTCAACGATATTACCGACCCCAAGACTCTCGCTCATTTGTTGAAGTACGACTCAATTTTCGGCATCTTCGAAGCCAAGGTTAGCTTCGGGGAAGACTCTATCAGCGTCAATGGCAAAACGATCCGCGTCTTCAAAGTGAAGGATCCGGCCGAAATCGACTGGTCCTCGCTCGGCGTGCAAGTGGTTGTCGAGTCCACGGGCTTGTTCACCAAAGCCGAGGATGCCAAGAAACATCTGAAAGGCACGGTGAAGAAGGTCATCATTTCCGCTCCGGCAAAGGGTGAAGACATCACCATCGTGCTGGGCGTGAACGAGAAAATGTATGACCCGGCCAAGCACCATGTCATCTCGAACGCCTCCTGCACGACGAACTGCCTGGCCCCGGCGGCGAAGGTCATTCACGACAGCTTTAAGATCCTCAAGGGATCCATGACCACGATTCACGCCTACACCAACGACCAGCGCATCCTGGACCTGCCCCACAAGGATCTGCGGCGGGCGCGCGCTGCGGCGCTTTCGATGATTCCGACTACGACCGGGGCTGCCAAGGCTGTCGGCTTGGTGTTGCCCGAACTGAAGGGTAAGCTCGATGGTTACGCCATGCGCGTCCCCACGCCGGATGTTTCGGTCGTTGACCTCGTGGCGCTGGTCGAGAAGCCCACGACCACCGAGGAAGTGAACGCCGCCCTCAAGAAGGCTGCGGAAGGTCCTATGAAGGGCATCCTCCAGTACGTCGAAGAGGAACTGGTCTCCAAGGACTTCACGGGCAATCCGCACTCGTCCATGGTGGACGCCGGTTTCACCAAGGTAATTGATGGCAACCTAGTGAAGGTCGTCGCCTGGTACGACAACGAGTGGGGTTACTCCTGCCGCGTCCGCGACCTGATCAACTACGTGGCGAAGAGCTTCTAGGAGAGTAGTAGGCAAGAGACACTAAGGAGTAGGCAGCGATCGGCGGTGCTTGCTCTGTGGCAGCCCTGTTCTGCAGCCGGGATGGACAATCAGCCCTCTCCCTTGGGGAGAGGGTGGTCGAGGTAGGAGGGCGGGTGAGGGGTCAGTTCATCACCTATAGCATCGCGTTCCTAATAAGGGGGGGGCGAACCGCCCCCACCACTCCCTCTTCTCTGGGGAGCGGGGGCCAGTCGCCGAGTCCTAAGTGAAGCTGGGGTTT
>PMYF01000920.1:4551-6040 GCA_003171295.1 Acidobacteriota bacterium
GCCTTCTTCCCATCAATCGACTACATTCATTCGGAGTTAATACCATGTCCAAACTCTCAGTTCGTGACCTCAACCCCAAAGGCAAGCGCGTATTCATGCGCGTGGATTTCAACGTGCCCATGAACGACGCTGGAGAGATCACGGATGACACTCGCATCCAAGCCTCGCTGCCCACCATTCAATATATCCTGGAGCGCGGCGGCCGGCTGATCCTGGCCTCGCATCTGGGCCGGCCCAAGGGCAAACCCAATCCCAAAATGAGCCTGAAGCCTGCGGCCACGCGCTTGGCGCAAGTGCTCGGCAAGCCCGTGGCCTTTGCGGCGGATTGCGTCGGACCGGAAGCCGAAGGCGCGGCGAAGGGGCTTAAGGACGGCGAGGTGCTTCTGCTTGAGAACCTGCGCTTTCACCCGGAAGAAGAAAAGAACGTCCCTGAGTTTTCCCAGCAGCTTGCGGCGCTGGCGGAAGTTTACGTGGATGATGCCTTTGGCTCTGCGCACCGCGCCCACTCCTCTACGGAGGGTATCACTCACTACCTTTCCCCCTGTGCGGCAGGGTTGCTGATGGAAAAGGAACTCGAATACCTGGGTAAAGCCGTGGGGAATCCCGCGCGGCCGTACCTTGCGATCGTGGGTGGCGCCAAGGTTTCCGACAAGATCGAGCTGCTGCAGAACCTGATGAAGTTCGCGGACAGTGTGCTGATTGGTGGCGCCATGGCTTACACCTTCCTGAAAGCGCAGGGCGTGGAAGTGGGCAAGTCGCGGGTTGAAGAAGACAAGCTCGACTTGGCTCGAGACCTGTTGCAATTTGCCGAGCGTCGCAGCATTGCGTTCCTCCTACCCGAGGACCACGTCGTGGCGGAAAAGCTCGACGTCAACGCCGCGGCGGAAGTGGTCGGCACACGCAGCATTCCCGCCAACCGGATGGGCTTGGATATCGGGCCTGCCACGCGCGCGGCCTACGCTGCCCTGATTGCCAAGGCCAAGACCATCGTATGGAACGGGCCCATGGGCGTTTTTGAAATTTCCCAGTTCGCGGAAGGCACCATGGCCATTGCCCGGGCCGTGGCAGGTTCGTCGGCGGTCTCGGTGGTGGGCGGGGGAGACTCCGTTGCCGCCGTGAAGAGGGCGGGCGTGGAAGCGAAGATCTCGCACATCTCGACCGGCGGCGGGGCTTCGCTCGAGTTCCTCTCCGGCCTCACGCTTCCCGGCGTCGCCGCGCTGACGGAAAAATAGAAGGACCCCGAAGGGGTCCAAGTTCATTAGCCGTGGGTGAAACCCACGGTAAAAGTACGCCCCGATGATTGCCCAACCCCGAAGGAGAACATGCCGGGACAACGGACCACGGGCAACTGACGACTGAGAACTGATAACTAACTCAAAGGACTCATTATGCGCAAACCCGTTATTGCTGGAAACTGGAAGATGTACAAGACCATTGCGGAAGCGGTGGATTTCATCGAGAAGATTAAGCCGGTGGCGGCGCAGGCCGA
>PMYF01000920.1:6118-9196 GCA_003171295.1 Acidobacteriota bacterium
ATGCTGCGGGATGCTGGCGCGACGCACGTCATCATTGGCCAC
This sequence comes from Acidobacteriota bacterium, assembly GCA_003171295.1. Lineage (GTDB taxonomy): Bacteria > Acidobacteriota > Terriglobia > UBA7540 > UBA7540 > Bog-366. The sequence goes on from PMYF01000920.1 coordinate 6,161, forward strand.
TCGGAGCGCCGTCACGACCATGGCGAGACCGACGAGCAGGTGAACCGCAAGCTCAAGGCGGCGCTGGCCGCGGGCCTCACGCCCATCGTGTGTGTGGGCGAAACGCTGGCGGAGCGCGAGTCCGGCCGCACCGGGGAAATCTTGAGAACCCAGTTCGAGGGTAGCCTTGCCGGGTTGACGCCCTCCGACTTTTCCCGTATCATGATTGCTTACGAGCCGGTTTGGGCGATTGGCACGGGGCGCACCGCAACACCGGAAATGGCCGCAGAAAGTCACCGCGTCTTGCGCGACTTGGCTCGAAAGAAGTTCGGAGAAAAAGAAGCAGACGCCGTGCGCATCCTTTATGGTGGCAGCGTCAAGCCCGATAACGTCGGCGGGCTGATGGCCCAGGATGGGATTGATGGCGCGCTGGTGGGCGGAGCGAGCCTGAAAGTGGATTCGTTTACTGCTCTCGTGAATTACCCGCGAGCCTGAGCATCGCGGGCTGGTAAGGAGCGGAATGATTACTCTAGTCCATGTCCTGCACATTCTTGTCTGTGCCCTGCTGATCGGATCGGTGCTCCTGCAGGGCGGCGAGAATGTGGATATCACTGCGGCCTTCGGAGGAACGAGCCAAGCGGCCTTCGGTCCGCGCGGTTCGGTTACCCTGCTGGCCAAGATCACCTGGGTGTTGGGAGCGATCTTTATAGCGACGTCGATTACCCTAGCCGTCCACGCCTCGAGTCAAGGCAGTGGAACGTTGCTCGAAGGCGCGCCCGCCAAGTCAGCGCCGGCGGTTCCGGCGCCCGGCAAGAAGTAGGACAGACAGCAATCAGCGATCAGCTTTCAGCACTCAGCAATGACGGCGACGATTCTCGCTGAAGGCTGATGGATGAACGTCCGCTGGGTTGTGCAGGAATCAGCGCTCGGCCGCGACGACGCCTTAGCTGACGGCTGAACGCTGACAGCTTTTAACAAGCCCTCCAAGTGCGGAAGTGGCGGAACTGGCAGACGCACCAGCTTGAGGGGCTGACGCTCGCAAGAGCGTGGGGGTTCGAATCCCCCCTTCCGCACCATTACTTCAAGAAATTCCAGTAAAACCGCAATATTTTTCACCTCAAGGAAGCCGTCCTACCACTTTCCTACCGTTTTTTGAAGGTTCTCCTCAAAAGTCGGTATTAGTACACCAGGAGACCGTATGGCCAATCGTTCGGTTCAGCTTTACTTATACGCAGACCTCCCCGGAATCGGCTGGCGCTATTGCCGTGCTGCTTTCGGGGCATAAAATAACATTAACCCCCACGTCCTGTTGAGACCTGATGGGACTGAGGAGCTTCATCCCGAGGCTGTCTATTATCTCAGTTATCGCAGCGCCGGCCGCAAGGTATGGGAGAACCTCGGGAATAACCCATCGGGCGCAATGAGAGCGATGGAGAAGAAGCGTGCGTGCCTGGCGTATGTAGCGAAGGGCGGCACAGTGCTGGCAAATGAGAATGGGACCGCAAGGACGAACCTTGGCAGAGCAATTGACGAGTGGTTGGAGATTATCAGGGAGAAGCTGTCAAGGGACAGCTACAATGTCAAGAGACTGACGCTTGAGGAGTTCCTCAACTCCTATGGTAAAAAGACAAGACCCAAATATGTTGAAGACATCCAACGGATGGATGTCTTGCGCTTCATCCACACCTACCTTGAACAGGTGGGAAACAGCGACCATACTCGCTGGAACAAGTTCTTGCACCTGCGGCAGTTCCTCTCTGAGAACAATCATAATGTCTTCATGGCTGGCGATGCCCCGAAATATGGTCAGCGTGCCCCCGAAGTCTATACGGACGAGGAAGTCAGAAGATTCTTCTCCAAGTGTGACCCAATTCAGCATGTCCTGTTCTCGGTCCTCTATTCCTGCGGATTGCGCCTTGGGGAGGTATTGACGCTCCGATGGCGGGATATCAATCTCAAAGAGCGGTTCATCCACATTGACGAGCGCCCGGAATATAACTGGAAACCCAAGAAGTGGCATGTGCGAGATATCCCTATTTCCCAGGAATTGGCGACAGAACTCCTGAAGTTAAAGGAAAATGCAATATACCCACTGGTGTTCCACACCGGCACGGGGAAACCTATCCACCACATGTTGGAGATGTGCAAGCGGATAGCCCGCCGTGCGGGTATTCAGCCTGAGGAGGCGTACTTGCACAAGTGGCGTGCTACCTTCTGTGTTGAACTATTGCGACAGGGTGTTGACCTGCCAAGTATTCAGGCTTTGATGGGTCACAAAGACTTGGAAACCACAGCACGGTACTGCGCTCCGTTGAAGAAGTTGGCATTGGGGGACCGGCTGGACAAAGGGACGTTTAACCTGATGAGCAGCGGTAGCGTGGCGGTCAATGGAGCGGCGGCTGCGGTTTGAGGGGCACTGAGGAGGTCGGAGGAGGATGGGCATGGTTTCCGAGTTTCCACGGCATCACCTGAGCACGTTGCCCCGACCGAGGTAGACTCCCCCAATTACAATAATGGGGTATCCATTCAACGCAAGCGAGGATAAAAAGTGAGAATTAAGGACAAATTGAAAAAAGACAGCGGAGTTCATGGCGAGTTTTCTGGAGGCGATACGATGACGAACAACGAGGTATGCTGCGTTGCCCCAGACGACGACACTGATGTTTGCGGCCTGCCCGCAACACACGAATGACGACGCCCCCACTTCCGTGCCCAGCACTTCTTCTGCGACCGGCACTGGAGCGAGATGCGTCAATGGTTCGAGACCGTCGAATCATTCACCCTGCCGGACGACGAGTTCCTGGAACACGATGGCGTGAGACCACTAACGAAGAAATGAACCTGCTTGCGCTGAATGGAGACCCCGTTTACAATAATACTAAACCTTCAACTCGAAATTCCCGAGCGCTTCGAAAACTCCTCGGGCGACCCTCCGAGGAACTCGGGAGGCAGGGGTTTGGACCCAAGCCCTGCTTCCCCTGGCCATGGGCACCTGCATTGGCTTTGTCAGTAGAATCTGTGAATGAGTTCCGGCTCTGATATACATCCGCGCATAAT
>PMYF01000784.1 GCA_003171295.1 Acidobacteriota bacterium
CAATGAGCTCCATCACATATATTATATCATCAAGCAATGCCAAATCCAGTATTCCTGCCTTCACGCAGGGTCAAGCCATTCAGCCCACATCCGTACAGGCTGGTGGCGCAATATCGCCGGGATGATCCAAGTGCGTTCAATTGTCGATGGGATTGAACTACTGTGCGCATCCGACCTTCCCGTATTCCCCAGTTTCTCTGCCCTCGGGTAGAGGGGAGGCCGGAAGCTACCCGCATCCGGCCCTGAAGCTGGGGAAAGCCGAACTTCTTTCTTCCTGCCTGGTTAGTATAGAGATTCCCGCCCCCATTCCGAGGTAAGAGCAAAATATATTTGGGTAGTTCGATGGCTTAACGCTGAGGGATCCGGCGCCAGGAGGGCTCGATGCGGGCCAAGAATGGGAGTACGGGATTGGACTCTATCGTATCGCTCCACCGAAACTGCGCAGGGGGTCACATTTCAAGAAGGCCGACAGTTGCGGCATGCCTCATCCCGATTGACGACGTGCGGTAGCTGCTGGGGATTCGGGCACGCTCGCGGATTTGGCGAAGATACCTTTCCATTGGATCTTCTTGCAAGTTCAGAGTTGCCTTGGTTGGAGTATGCCGAGGCAGGCGCAGAGAGCTCCGCTAGTTCCGGCAAGCTCAAAGGACCCTCCGCAGACCATTATCGTGAGTCTGAACCACTTCCAGAGACGGCCCCAGCGGCCCCCCCTTCGACAGCTCCATCGAATTGACGATGTAGTAATTATCTGGCGCTATATGTATCTGTATATAGAGAATCTGTAAGAGAGGGTGCACCTGCCAGTTATTGATTTCCCTCTCGATTTCGGCGTAAGCTCAGATAGGGCCTACAAGCGAACAACAGCAACATACGAGGAGGGCACGACGATCAGAGTCCTCAAACCATACGCTCTCGCAGCCATGAATGTCACGATGGCGTTACTCTTGACGCTCCTTATTACTCCGCTGCGTCAGCAGTTTAAGTTTCTCCTGTTCGTCTTCGCCGTCTTTGCCAGTGCGACAGAGGGCGTTTGGCCGGGACTGTTCGCGACACTGCTCAGTGTAGCGATGGCAGATTATTTCTTAATTCACCCCCTGCGCACCTTTGCGTTTTCCGACCCCGGAGACCTGGTCCCGTTGCTCATATTCTGCGGGGTGGGCATTACGATCACTTGGATTACCCATCGATTACACCGAACAGAAGAGACGCTTCGGGCAGCAGCAGCGGTCATGGAATCCTCGGCAGACAGCATCATCCGAGAAAGTCTGGGCAACACGATCCTGAGCTGGAACAAAGCAGCTGAACGTACCTACGGTTACACGGCTAAAGAGGTGATCGGCCGCCCTTTCTCGCGAATTGTTCCGCCAGATCGCCTGGAGGAATTGCAACGCCTTGTTGAGTCTGTACATCACGGAGGCTCGGTCCAAAACCATGAAACGGTGCACATCCGAAAAGACGGGGCGCACTTCGACGTCGCGCTTACCTTATCACCCGTTCAGGACAAGGATGGAAGAATCGTTGCCGTGTCCAGCATAGCCCGGGACATCACGGAGCATAAGCGGACGGAGGAGGCAATACGGCTCTCCCACGAGAAACTGGAGCGACAGACGCTCCAACTGAAGTTTCTGGCGGAAATGGGCGAGATGCTGCAAGCAAGTTCCATCCCAGCGGATGCCTACGCGGTTACCGCCCGGTTCGCACAAACACTCATTCCGGCAAGCTCGGGTGCCCTGTTTGTGTACTCCGCATCCAGAGACAACCTAGAGGTCGTCCTCAGATGGGGAGAATCGGACCAGGATAAGCAGGATTTCTTGGCCGCCGATGAGTGCTGGGCACTTCGAACGGGACGTCTGCATCTGGTTGAAGATTCCCTCACCGGTTTGCTCTGCCGCCATCTGCCAGAGCCTCCTCCAACGTGCTACCTTTGTGCCCCGATGATTGGCCACGGTGAGACTCTCGGCATGCTCCACTTGCGGATGGGCCGACACAATCGAGACTCATCCAAAGCAAGGCTCCTGGAGTCATCAGAGTTAACATGGCTCGCCAGGACCATGGCGGACCGGCTGGCCTTGGCTCTGGCCGATATGAAGTTGCGGGAGACTCTGCGCGCGCAGTCCATCTCCGACCCGCTCACGGGCTGGTATAACCGCCGCTTCATGGAAGAAACACTAGAGCGCGAGATTCGGCGGGCAGCTCGAAACGAGGCCCCAGTGGCGATAGTCATGCTCGACGTAGACAACTTCAAGGAATTTAATGACTCCTATGGACACGAAGCGGGTGATGTGGCCTTGCAAAATCTGTGTCAAATGCTGAAAGGGCATATTCGAAGTGAAGATGTCGCCTGCCGTTACGGAGGAGATGAGTTTCTGCTAATCCTCCCCGACATTTCAGCGGAAGTCGCTGCGCAGCGGGCGGAAGCAATGCGGATCGCCGTCGGACACTTGGAAATGCATTACCAAGGCCGTTTGCTGAGGCCGATGACGTTGTCGTTTGGCATTGCCACCTTTCCCGCAAATGGCAAAACATCCCAAGAGCTGCTGCGAGCTTCTGATGCTGCGCTTTTCCGCGCCAAGAGCGAGGGGCGAGATAGAGTGCGATTTCACGGAAAGGCCTCTGGGCCGACCACCTGAAATTGATCCAGCGGGGAGTCACACTTTCGCTACGGCGACCACTTCTCACCGTGGGTTCTTCCCATGATTGCGAAGGCATAGCCTGTTGGAACAGCTCCATCCCGCGGGAAAAGGGCTGGCTGGCGCAGAGCCCTGGTCTCTGCGATTTCCCGAAGAGACTTGTGGGAGCTGATGGCTCAGCTCAGTCGGTCCATACGGAGGATCGACTCTTCCTGCAAGAAGTAAAAAGTGGGCACAGCCGGGGGCGGCCCGTCAAAACGGGATTTCTTGATCCGTCGTCTCGCTTCTCGGCTCGTTAAAGGGGTTGTCGCCTTCATCGACGGGCTCCGCGGGCTTCGATGAATAAGCCCCTTTTGCACCGTTTCCGTTATTGGGCGCTCGATCCAGAATCTGCATCTGGTTGGCCACGACTTCGATTGTCGTGCGTTTTTCGCCTTCAGGCCCTGCCCATTTCCGCGTCTGCAACCGGCCTTCCAGGTAAACGTGCCTGCCCTTATTCAGGAATTCACCGCATACCTCCGCCAGACGGGCGAAGCAAACGATTTGAAACCACTCCACCCTTTCCCGGCTAGCGTCCGCTGCGTCTTTCCACCGTTCATTGACCGCAAGGCTGAACATACAGACAGGCTTGCCTTGCTGGCTGAATTTAAGTTCTGGTGCGTCCCCCAGAAACCCAATAAGCGTTACTCTATTTACACATTGGCACATGAGTTGTGTTCTCCTTCCTCATCGAAGCGGAATTTGCGGCTAACGCGGTCACCAGCCAGCACGTCCATCTGAGTGGCAAGCTCAGCCATCCCCTCCCGCACCCGCGCTCGAATCAACGGCATATTCCGCAAGGCATCCGTGCTCACGCCCTCAAGCAGGGCTCGCGCCTTATCGACCTGCTCCTTCAAATCCTGGTCATCCACTACGTTGCGTAAGTCGAACGTCCCCAGGAAATCACGCAGCTTTTGCAGGGTTGATTCCCGCAAACGCTGTGGCTTGCCATCGGGCTGATCTGCCAGCGGGTCGCGGAGATGGCTGACCAGTTCCAGGAGCGAAGCCCGCATCACCTGCTGGACTTCAGCGCTGGCTTCCGACATGGCCTGTACGGCTTTGTCCCGCTCAGTCTGGAACATACGGGCCGAGATTTCCCGAAGCTGCTCCGGCACGCCGTAGCTGACGTATTGCCAAGTGAAGGTGAAGCGGGAACGCACTTCCTCCACCGGTGGATAGTCAGCCGGGTTATGGAG
>PMYF01000832.1 GCA_003171295.1 Acidobacteriota bacterium
GTCATCAGGCCGGGGATCATGGTAATATCCACCGGCATCACGTCCAGGCTGAACCGCTTCCGCACCGACTCTTCCACGACCGCAATCATGCTCGGCGTGTCGGCCACGCGCGGCGTCTTGCCGAGGCCCAGCTTGCGCGTCACTCGGTCGTAAGCCTCGACCGCAATGTCTGATGCCTTAAGTCCTCCCAGGTCGATCGGTACCCTGTCGGCTTCCTGAAAGTTGATGGCCTTCTGAACGCGCTCTCGGGAATTCATAGCGTCAAGCCCCCTGTGCTCAGATTTGGCGAAGAGACTACCACGGTTAGCAGGCACAGAGTTCAGCCTTGTCGGCGGCTGCGCCTTGCCAGACAACCCACTCGTGGGCTCCCAGCCGGTCTTGGGCAGCCAGGCCTGAAACGGCTTCGATAGCGCCGTTGACCAGCGCAATGACTTTCCAGTTGCCCATGTGGTTGTCGATGTCCCTTACGGTGTATTTTACCAGAGTCGAAAGAGATCCTCCCGTCCAGGACGGGACATTGATTGGAATGGTCATTGAGTCGAAGCCCGGAACATATGCGTTGGTTCTTTCCTGTGCGGGTAATGCCCGCATTCAGGTCGGGCGCGTGGGAACGATGCAGCTTCAGCGAGGGTATTACGTTTACCTGGGGAGCGCGTTGGGGCCGGGTGGCCTGCGTGCCCGGATCGCCCACCATCAAAAGCTGTCTTCACGACCGCACTGGCACATTGACCATTTGAGAGCGCACACCCAGATTCATCGTATTTGGTTTAGCTACGATGCGCAGCGACGCGAGCACCAATGGGCCGGTGTGGTGCAGACGATGAGGGGCGCGAGGGCCCCTCTCCTCGGGTTCGGTGCCTCAGACTGCGATTGTCGGTCTCATCTTTACTTCTTCAAGCGTTGCCCATCGCGGATCAGCTTCCAGCGAGGCATGAAATCCTTGGTCAAGCGACACCCTCGGGTAGAGGAGTTCTAGTCGGCTGTGAAGTCACGTCCGCATTGGCCGGGAGCACTGGTGCGGGGCTATGCGTTTGACGTATGGGGTGTGCTCGAGCGATAGGGCGAAGAGACCCTCTGATGAGGCCCCCTCGGAGGGACCGCGCCCCGCCCCTCAGTTTGTCAGTGCCAAAGCCGTCCATGCCGGATAACGCTGCAGCTTGCTCCAGTATGTCACCTCAAAATCAACATGACTCTCTACTGGTCGCGAGGTTGAGCAGAAGAGCTTTGTTTAAAACCAAGTAATAGCGATTGCAGATGAGTATTCCGACATCACCCACAATCGGCACATCATATCAAATGGCACACTCAGGGTTTTGCTGGCATTGAACTGATTGTGCCACTGAGGGCCAGTCAGTCTACCTTTCCCCCTCTCCGACAGACATCCAACGGTCCCTTCGTTCTCCCGCTTCGCTGAACTTCGCCCGCGTTCAGGATTGAGGCGGTCGCCACTGATTCGCGTCCCTCAGCGTTAGCGGTGTTGGCGAACCCGCGTTTTGTGTCTTACCGCTAATGCAACGAGGATTTGTGTGCGAGATGTGTGCCTCTTCAAGACCAGGGATGGGCCGTGTCTGCTGTCCGCGCGTGGTACTCCAGTCAGCGTGCACTCAGCAGTGTCGGCAACGAGGGCGCGCCGCCGGGCCGGTCAGTCACGGACTGAGCGATAGTTAGGCAGACGTCTCCGCTTTTCTTTGGATGTCACGCTCCACGAGATCGACGAAGCCATTCCCTCATCTGTGACATGACCACCGAATCTAATTGGTGGAGATTTCTGCTCGGAGCGAAGGCAACCGTACTGCGGCCCGTTCAGGGCTTGCCCAAAAACCTCACTTATTAGCCGCAGCCTCCTGATTCTGCAATGATCCGAGAAGCCGAATGTCTCGCTCCACAATCACCAGTTTTTGGGCAGGGAATCGGACGCCCACTCGGAACAGGCAGCCGCTGGCAAGCACTTGATGCCGGGCTAGTGAGGGAGTGTCAGCAGAAGCTTCGGTCAGTTAATGCCCCATACCGACAGCCTGCCGTCGGCCTTTCGTTTTCACTTTTCGATAACCCCTACATTGGCGCAAGAGGTTTGTGCCAGTGGCGACTGATTCGCGGATCAGCTTCGGATGGATCATCGCCTCATTGTTCGGTTGCGTTTGCGGTGAGATTGCTCAGAATCCGTGTGCGGCAAGTGTGCGAGCCCTTCATTCTGTCTGTTTCAAGCCCCACTGTCACGCAACGATCATTGAAGAAATCCCGCACGGGTGAGGTCATGGACCTGAGCATGTCGCCTGAGATGAGAAGCCGACTCTTAATCAGAAATTATGATAATGCCTCGGAATCAAGTGTCACAAAAGCAGGGGCTCGATTGTCGTTATATAAGGGGAGCCTGACGTACGGCTCGGGCTGCGGCGGAAGCAGGTATACCCCGAAAACAGTGTCCAGGTCGAGGGTAACAATGCCGTGCCGCCAACCCCCTGGCGCGTTGAGTCAGAAGCGTGCACAGGACTACGTCAGTAGACTGCTGCAGTCGTGCCGCTGGTAGTTGCTTAGATTGATTAGCGTAGGCAATTTGTTGCGGGTGATCCTTTGGTTTCAAGGACTTATAAAGCAAATCAAGCAAGTGGCTGTCTGGATTCGCCACGAGCCTTCGGGTCTCGCGACGGGCTTTCAGCCCGCCCTCGGGGAAGAAGAGGGTATCCTTGGGTGCTTCTCTCGGCGTGGCTAAAGCCATACCCTGATCTTTCGCCAGAAGCCAATTGATCTTGCGCAAACGCGAAGGAGTGGTAGAGTCTTTCATGTTTTCGACAGAATGCCCGTGCGCAGAATGAGTCTCAGAATAGAAATCGCTCCTCAGTCGGATACGATGTCCGAGTCGCCCACCGAATTTGTCAGCCCTGGGCAGGCGGAAACCTTGGACCAACTGGTAACGCAGGTCTTCAAGCAATTTCGAGACTCGGTTTACCGGTACCTCGTTGGTATTCTGAAAAACCCTTCGACTGCGGAAGAGATCACCCAGGAAGCATTCCTCCGTCTCTATGGCTGCCTTCGTGACGGGCAGGTCATCACGAGCGTTCGCGCATGGGTCTTCCGGGTGGCTCGCAACTTGGCCCTGAACGAGAACGTCAGTTCGCGGTTTGTGGAAAGCGAGGATCCCATCACCTTGGAGAGGCTCCACCCCATGGACCGGTCCGTCCCGCTGGACCTCGAGCAAGCCTTCCTTCGGCGTGAGCGCGTCCATATTGCCCTACGGGAACTCTCGCCGCAGCAACGCGAGTGTCTGGCTCTGCGCGCAGAAGGCTTTCGTTACCGGGAGATCGCGCAGATCCTGGGGATCAGTCTTTCCACCGTGGCCCAATCGTTGAGGCGAGGGATCAAGAAGCTGGCGATGGAGCTCCCATGAGGAAGATCCTGGGCACAAATTGGCATGCGGAAGACTGGCACGTTCCCGAAGATGCGTTGCTGCCATTCGTGGATGGCGAAGAGCCGGCCAAAGTTGCGGCCAAGATCGGAAAGCATCTCGAGGCCTGCTGGGCTTGCCGGCGGAGAGTGGAGAAAATCCAGCAGACCATTTCGTCCTACGCCGAGTATTACAACGAGGCCTACGTCGATAATGTGGAATCGCCGCCGCACAGGTGGGGAAGTTTCGAAACCAGCCTTCGCCGTGCAGCGGCAGAAGCCAGATGGCGTTCGGCTCTTTCGGAGGGGTCTCTGTCTCGATTTCGGAGCTTCTTCAGGTTGCAGGTGATCGCGAAGATAGCCGCAGGGTTGGCGACAGCAGCCCTCGGCGTTGTGGCGGTTTTTCTCCTCTTCCATGGTCCACGGGTTTCAGCCGGTGAATTGGTTCAGAGGGCGGCAGAGGCCAGGAATCAACGCGTCGCTAAAGTGATTCACCCGGTTGTTTATCAGAAGCTGCGCCTGCAGGCGGACGCCTCAAATGCCGGTGCGCTCACCTGGGAAATTTGGAACGATGAAAAAAACTCCCACACCAGCCAGCGGCTCGAGGATTCCGCCGGCCGGGCCCTGGGCCTGACTGGGCTCGAGAATGTCTCCAATGAATCCAACCTGACTCCGGGCGTGGCAGAGTCGCGGCCCCGCGACGCCTTCCGTTCGCACTCTTCCTCAACCGGCTCTCGCCCCAGCTTTCCGTCCGCGCTGCGGGACTTGCAGCGTGTCTCGAAAGCGAACCGCATGGACTGGCGAAGTCCCCTCTCTCCCGCCAACTATGCGTCCTGGCGGAACTCCTTAAGCGCAGCGTCCGAAGAAGTGCGGGAAACGCGGCTCGCGGATGGGGAGCGTGCCTACAGGTTGACCACCACCGCCGCCGGCCCCCTGGCTGTGGACGCTATTGCCAAGTCTGAGCTGACGGTTCGCTCGCTCGACTGGCAGCCCGTCGAGCAGTATCTGGAATTCGCGGGCGAGGGCGGCACGCGGAGTCTCGATCTGAAGGAACTGTCCTTCGACGTCTTCTCGTTGGACACCTACAAGCTGCCTTCGATTACGGCAGAACCACCTTCTGGCCCTCCCAAGCTGGCCCCCCATGTGCCCCCTTCGGAAATCGAACTATCGGAGGCAGAAATCCAGGCCCATTACGCCTTACATCGTATGGGCGCTTGCACGGGGGAACCCGTCGAGGTGAGCCGAGAACCCGGTGTCGGGGTCGTCGTGCGCGGACTCGTGGAAACCGCCGAACGTAAGAAGGAACTCGAGGCAGAGCTCCGCAACATTGCGCTTGTGACGGTCCAGATCCAGATGCCAGAGGAGGCAATGGAAACAAGCAGCACATCGGCCAGCCCCTCTGCGGAGTCCACACAACCCGAGGAATCACCTCCCCTCCGCATCGGCGTGACCCCGGCGGGCAAGGCCGAGGAGAATCCCCTCGAGCCTGAGTTGCGCGCCTACTTCAACCGCCTGCGGAGCACATCCCCTCCCAGCGGGCAACACTCGCAGGCTGCGTCGGCGACGACCGAGGAGGCGATCACTGCCCTTTCCAACCAGAGCAGCTCCCTCTCGGAGGCCGCGTTGATGGAAGCATGGGCTCTGCGGCGTCTGGCCGAGGCTTACCCGAAGGGAAAGACTGGCCAACTCAGCCCGCGCGGCAAGCTCCTGCTCGGAACCATGCTCACCGAGCACTTGGCTGCATTCAAGCTGCACGCCGGCCAATACGTTGCTCTCATGCAACCCGTCTTGTCGTCGATCGACGGAGAAAGCACACAGCCAAGAGTGGGAGATGAAGCCAGAGAGTCGGATGTCGACGGGTCCGGCGACTCGACCTGGAACGCCGCGATCCTGCACCTCTTCGCAACGACTCTGGAGGTGCGGCGGTTAACGACGTACTTTTTCGCAGGCGCGAGTTGTCCTGATACTAAAGCCAATCCCATCCGGGAGCTTGTGGAGGACGCAGACAGGATCGAAGCCGAATTGCAGACGAGTCAAGAGCGGGTTGCGGGAAGCTTCGTGGAGCACTTTGATCTGGCTCGAGAATCACAGCCCTAGAACGCCCCCGCGTATCGCTCGCAAGTTCGCTCATTTAGCGCAGCCGTGGGGTAAGTCGGCTGTGCCCCCGGCACACAAGAACCACATCGTGCAGGGGATTTCTCACATGGGTCGTTCGACGCGGGTAAGAATTTATGCTGCATCAGTGGTCGGGTCTTAAATTATAGGAGGCGTGATGACAGATAAACATATTCCGGGCGCGTGTTCTTTTTCGCCCGTCTCTCGACAGCGGGTGTTTCGGGCAAGTATCGGGTTTTTAGTCCTGTTGACCGCGGCCTTCTTACCAACCGGTGCCCGCGCTCAACTTTATACGGGCACGGTGACAGGGCTGGTATCGGACCCTTCCGGCGCCGTCGTTCCCGGCGCACAAGTCCAACTGATGGATGAACAGAAGGGATTTGTTTTCAAGGCGACCAGCGACGCCGCGGGGAATTACCTATTCCGCAGCGTGCCTCCCGGGAGTTACGAGCTTTCCGTTCAAGCCTCGGGCTTCAAAAGTGAGTCGCGGAGTGGCATTATCCTCGAAGTCAACCACAACGTGACGGTGAATTTTTCACTGCAACTGGGGGCGACAAATCAGACCGTAAACGTTAAGGGACAAGCGCCGGTGCTCGATGCCCAGGACGCGGTCACCGGCCAGGTCGTGGATCGTAAATACATGAACGACCTCCCCCTCGTCGGCCGTATGCTTTCGGATTTGGCGTTCCTCACCCCTGGCGTAACGGAAGTAGACTCGACCTGCCCGGCTGACATGAATGGAGCGGGTGCAACGATTAACGGATGTCCGGCGAATAACTTCATCACTAATGGCAGTCGCATGGCCACCTCCAGCTTTCTGATTGATGGGGTTTCCACTTCCCGTGCTAACCACAATATTATGTGGCCCACCTACACGCCATCTGTTGACTCCGTGGAAGAATTCGCCGTACAGGAGACGAACTTCAGCGCGGAGTTCGGAGACACTGGCACTGCTCTCACCACCATCGTGACGCGCTCGGGTACCAATCAATTCCACGGGGTCGCTTACGACTTCTTGCGCAACCGGGCGCTGGATGCCAACAACTTCTTTAACAATGCCGCCGGCCTTCCCCTCCCGGCGCTGCGCCTGAACAACTTTGGCGCTACGATCGGAGGGCCGATCCGACGGAACAAGACATTCTTTTTCTTCGACTACGACGGCACGCGGAAGACGACGGTGTTTCCCACCAACGCCGGCGTGCCCAGCGCGGCGGAGCGGGGAGGAAATTTTGGTGAACTCTGCGCTGACGCCGGCGGGTCGTTTGGTTCCAACGGTATGTGCTCGGCGGCTGGGGGACAACTGTGGGACCCTTATACGGGTGTCTATAATGCCAGTCAGGGCGGCCCTGTACGCTCCGGGTTTATCCCGTACAACAATATGATCACTTACCAGAGTCCCGGGAATCCCATCCTCGCTAGCGCCGGTTATCAGCTTGCAGCGCAACCCGGAAACCTGATCGATCCCATCGCCGCCAAGTATATAACCTATTTGCCCATGCCCAATTTAAATGTGGGATCGTCTGCATACAATCCGTACACGAATTGGCAGGGAGCGCCCGCAGCGATTGATGGCGTCAATGACTTCGACATCAAAATTGACCACCGCTTCAGTGAGCGCGATCTTTTGAGCGTGAAGTATTCACAGGGCAAAAACCTCCAGCCTCCCTTCCCCTGTTATAGCAAGACCGATCCTGCCGACCCATGTTCGGTGGGTACATCCTTGGCCTCGGCTCACTTAGTAGCGATCAATTATAACCACACGTTTACTCCCACAGTCCTATTGACGATGTCGTACGGGCTGGCGCGGGGATTCGACTGGAATGAGACGGTGGGCAACGAACCCCAGTTCAAGGGCATTTCCCCATCGGCGACGCTCGGTATGCCCACGTACATGGACAGGTCGGGCATCCCGGAATTGCCTTCGGTGGAATTTGGGAACTATTCGGCGCCAAGCAATGAATTCGGTGGGACCGTGGGCCAACTTGGGACGGAGCCGTGGTGCTGTACGCGCGAGGGCAGCGACACTCACGATCTAGTGGCTGCACTCAGTTGGGTCAAGGGTAAACACAGCCTGAAATTCGGATTCAACGGCCTGTTGTATCGATTTAACCAGGGTGGCCCCAGCACTCCTGCTGGATTCTTCTATTATGATTTCACCAGCACCTCCGAGTTTCCCTTTTCGGGCGGTGGCGATGGCATCGCCAGCTACCTCACCGGCGTGGGCGGGCCGGGGGCGTGGGGCCAATATGACGTGCCCTACTTCAGCTCAACCCAGAGCTTTCAATACGCAGGATTTGTCCAAGACAACTGGAAGGTCAGCCGCAAGCTCACCCTGAACATCGGCTTCCGTGAAGAAATCAACCTGCCTGAGACCGAGCGCCACAACCGCATCAACGAGCTCGATCCAAGCGTGGTGTCGCCACTCCAGGTTCCCGGTATGGGAACGCTCTATGGCGGCGAGGTATTCATGTCTCCGAGCAACCGCAGTAACTACCTTGCGAACTATAACGACGTGGGACCGCGCTTGGGCTTTGCCTACAGTCTCCGTAACAACCTCGTAGTTCGAGGCGGATACGGAATCTACTACTCGGTAGGTAATAACCTAACGTCGTTCGCGGGGCAGCCCGGAACTCAAGGCTTTGACCAAGTCACGCCCTGGCTCACCAGTTATCAGAACGACCATGCAACACCCTGGGGAAGATTTAGCGATCCGTATCCGATTGTCGGGCCCAATCTTCCGGTCGGCAATAGTTTGGGGTTATTGAACAACCTTGGTTTGGGGCTCAGCTCGCCCTACCCGAGCGCGGATTCCACGGCGCCTTCTGAGCAGACCTGGACCTTGGGCATTCAAAGGGAGCTGCCATCCAGCATCCTCCTGGATGTGTATTACGTCGGTAACAAGGGAACGCATCTTTCATTTAATCAATTCGACTATGACCACCTTGGCCCGCAAGTGGAGCAATACAGTTCCGACCAGATAACTGCGCTCAATACGTACGTCCCGAATCCCTTCTATGGGATCATCACCGATCAGACCAGCCCGCTTTCGAGTGCGACAGTGCCAGCCTATCAGCTCCAGTTGCCGCACCCGCAGTTCACTGGTTTCGCCGGCGACCTCGTTCCCTGGGCCAATTCCATTTACAACGCCCTCCAGGTGAAATTGGAAAAGCGCTTCTCTCACGGGCTCCAGTTTCTAGTAACCTACACCCGGTCGAAATCCATCGACACCGCCTCCAATAACGCGTCTGAAGGGGAGCTGGGGGGCTTAACGACCCTTCAGGACCCGAACAAGATGCGGCTCGAACGGAGCTTGTCAAGCTTTGACATTCCGGATGTGCTCCAGTTGGCTTACACCTACGAATTGCCCATCGGCCGGGGCAAAGCTTTCGCGGGTAAGGGCAATTCGGTGGTCAATGCTTTCATCGGGGGCTGGAACACAACCGGTATCTGGCGATTGAATGACGGCCGGCCCGAACTCCTGGCGCTTTCGGGTGGTCAGAGCCTGCCTACCTATGGCGGGCAACGGCCGGACCTGACCGGCACCCTGACGTGTACCACCGGTTCCTGGAATACCAGATTGAACGACTACTTCACCAACCCGCAAGTCGTGACCACTCCGGCTCCTTTTACCCTCGGCACGGCAGCAAGGACGGATGGAAGCTGCCGGCAGCCAGGACAAGCGAACGCAAACCTGTCGATTTTCAAGGAATTCCCCCTCGCGAGGCTCCGGGAGGGCGCCCGCATCGAATTCCGCTTAGAAACCTACAATGCTTTCAATCACCCGCAATTCGGAGGACCGAATACGACTCTCAATTCCGGCAGTTTCGGAGTGATCACTTCGCAAGCGAACGTACCGCGAGAGGCACAGGCCGTCTTGAAGCTGTATTGGTGAGGGGGCTATGACTTGCTGCACGCTACGGCTCGTTGCCGCCCTAATCCTCGCGAGCTCCATTGTGGTTGCGCGAGTTTCCCTGAGTGTGTACGGCCAGGCGGTTGCTGAGCGTGGCCAGCAGAAGTATGCTGAAGCCGAGCAAACTCTACGGGCGCCGGAATCAGGGGAAGGCCAATTTATGGCGCTCAGCGCCGATAAGACTCACCTGGTGAACACATTCACGAACCAGCCGGTCTTCATTACGGGTGATACGGCTTACGCCCTTGCCGTTCAGCTTTCATCAAATTCGGATATTGAAGCCTATCTCTCTAATCGACAGGCCAAAGGGATTAACCTGATATGGGCTGCGCTTGTTGATGTGGGGTATCACGCTGATGCAAAAACCGAGAACGACGCCGCAGGCAACAACCCTTGGAACGGTGGCGCAGACTTTACAGGGATGGTCGGCGCCTCCGCTTATTGGGATCACGTGGACTCTGTGCTTCGAAGGCCGGCGGCCCATGGCATTACGATTCTAGCGGGGACAGGTTTTACCGCCACATTCAACAAATGCGATTCCCCATACTACGCCACCATGGCGTCAACCTCGGACGCCACGTTGACAGCTTATGGCCAGTTCCTGGGCGACCGTTACAAATCCTATCCAAACATAATCTGGCTGATGGGGGGCGATGCCAACCTGAGCCTTTGCGGCAGCGTTCTCGCGAACAAGCAGAACGACATTGCAATGGGAATCATGTCTCGCGACCCGGGGCACCTGATGACGATCAAGGCGACCAGTAATAATTGGGGTGAAGCTAGCGCCACCTACTGGCTGCCTTACACCCGGGGGGTGAGGAATCCGAATGGGTGGATCACGCTCGGCACCATCTACCCGAAGGGGTTGCCGGCTAAGACCTTCGCACTGGAGATTGATCAAATTGTTTCCCGGAATGCGGCGGAAAGAGCGGCTGACCCGTTCGTCCCCTACTTCAGCATGGAAGATCCTTATGAGAGGGAACCCAATGAGCTGCCTTACAACAGTCAGCAGTTGCGGCAGGAAGGTTACACCGAGGTTCTAGTCGGGGCTTATCTGGGCAGGCTTTTTGGCAGTAGTGCTATATGGCCTTTCAATTCCACTTGCTGCGAGCCTGGCGGCTATAAGTGGCAGACGGATATTGATGCTACACCCTCTCTTGATCAGCAGCACTTTGGTCAACTCTTCCGCAGTCGCGAGCACTGGAAAATGGAGCCGGATGTCAACCATACCGTCGTGAGGGATGGTTATGGTTCAGGAGCGACCCTCACCGCAACTTCGCGAACCCGTGACGGGCAGACCATAATCGCCTATATTCCGAACGGCAACGCAACAACACTGGCGGTGGACATGAGCCGGATTACAAGCGCCAGCAATCAGGCCGTCTGCTGGTGGTTCAATCCGTCCTCGGGCGCTGCGAGCCAGGTTGGAACCTACGCGAATTCTGGAACGAGAAACTTTACGCCGCCCGATTCAAACGATTGGGTGCTGGTCATCGACGATGCGAGCGCGAATTTGTCGGCGCCCGGAAGTCGAGATCTCGTAGATTCAAGTCGATGAAAACCGGCCAGTTCATTCGCTTAAGTCGGGAAGCTGCGCCATACCCAAGCAACATTTGGCACGTTACGCCCTTGAATTGCGGGGCTGCGACGCGCGCATAAGCCAAAGGATGGATTAAGCGATGAAAGAGCGGCGAAGCGGTCAGAGCATGGTTGCGGCAGCGTGCGTGATGATCACTGTGCTGGTGATGCCGGCTGCAAAGGGGCAATCGGGCGG
>PMYF01000307.1:0-662 GCA_003171295.1 Acidobacteriota bacterium
CCATCTGAAGCGACTTCTTGGCGATTACATTCGCTATTACCACGACGACCGCACCCATCTCGGGTTGAGCAAGGAGACGCCGGGTCGCAGAATTCGTTCGGCAGCTCGGGGTCGTGTTGTTTCTCAGGCGCGACTCGGCGGCCTGCACCACCGGTACGACCGTGCGGCGTAAACGGCAACACGAAAAGATCTCGGGACTCTTGCGCTGCGCAGGGGAGAAGTGTCACGCGTTCCCAGGGAATCGCGAGGGCGACACTGCCAGGAAACAGGATCGGTCACAAACCCTCATTCAAGCCGGTAAATCTCGCCGACTATGGACCCTCTTTCATGCAGATTGGAATGTGGCGAGACACAGAAGCATTACCCCCCTCTTGAGGGGAGATTTTTGCGTGTGATTGACATGCAAGGCCTGGGATGATATTTTATTCATCAAAACCCCCTAATACAGGGGGTTTTGTGAGTGAGAATATCATGGATTTCACCGTCCGGACCTTATCGCCACAAGAGAGCAGGGTCGTGCTTGCCCTCGCCGAACAAAAACGGCGCGAAGTGGGCCGGCCGGAGATTGTCCAACTGCTGGGCGGCAGCGCCAAGGCGGCAGACAAGGTGATTGAATCCCTGCGCCGCAAAGGCTGGCTCGAACGGGCGAGCTGGGGAGAGTA
>PMYF01000307.1:671-3372 GCA_003171295.1 Acidobacteriota bacterium
TACTACATCGGATACGGCAGCGCCGCCGAGCACTATGGGCTAACAACACAGCATCGCCGGTTGATCGTACTCGTCACGCCGACGCGGCTGCGGGGGCGGCAGGTCGGGGAGGGACGGGTGCGGATCGTCAATCCCAAGCCTGGGAAATTTTTCGGATTCGCTCCTGTCGACGTCCTCGGCTACAAAGTCATGATGTCCGATCGAGAAAAGACGGTCATCGACTGCATCGACCGCCCGGTGCTGGCCGGGGGCGTGGGAGAGGCCGCCTCAATTCTGGCGGCGGCCAGTCACCGTTTCGATTGGCCGAAGGCGGCAGACTATCTCGCACAGATCGATTCGATTGCGCTGGTCCGTAGATTCGGCTGGGTGATGGATCACGTCAAGGCGGACATGCCCGCCGCCGTCCGCGAAAGGCTGCTTGACCTCGCCGCCCGCGGCCCCCGGACATGGATAGGATCGAATCCCGCACACAAAGTTCCGGGCGCCATCGGCTATGACAAGACATGGCATCTGTTCATCAACGTGTCGGGCGAAGAACTGCGTGAGAGCGCCGGGCTCGGCCGGCGAAAAGCGCTCAAGAAGGACGGGTAGGCATGCTTACGCAACCCGAAGTGAGGCGTTACTCCACCCAGTCCGGTCTTCGCGACATGATGATCGCTGAAAAGGAAATCGTCCTGACCTTCCTGCTTCAGTTTCTCTCGGAGCGTCGTATTCTGCACAGGCTGGCCTTCAAGGGCGGAACATGTCTGCGGAAAATGTTCATCGGAAGCCATGCACGGTTCTCCACTGATCTGGATTTCACCGCGCTTGAGGAGCACGATCACGAGGATGTCATCCTCGCCATGATGGGGGCCTTCGAGCAGGAATTCCACGGGATCAGGTTCCACATTCCTGATAACAGCTACTACGAGACGCAGGACGGTCTGTCATGGGGCGTGAATCCGACCTATTCGCATGATTGGAACGAGGCAGGCGTCAGTCAAATAAAACTGCAGATCAGCCGTCGCGAGACGCCGACACTCCCGCCCGAGCGACGGCCACAATACGAACAGACTTATTTTGCGCTCTTGCCTTTCGTCCCCGCCGAGATCACCTGCCTGGCCCTCCCCGAGATCCTTGCTGAAAAAATCCGCGCCTGTTATCAACGCAACAAGGCGCGCGACATTTACGACCTCGGGATGTATGCGACACGGCCGCTTGATTATCCGCTTATTCGCCGGCTTGTGGTGCTGAAGCTATGGCAGGCGGGCGATACCTTCGATCCCGCGCGCCTCATGAGGAAATTTGACGAGGGCAGGGAATTCGACTGGGATGACCTACGGGACTTGGTTCGCCGTGACGCGAAGATCGACCGCGAGAGAATTTGCGCCGATTGCGCTAGCGGCTTCCGGTTTCTCGCCGACCTGAACTCCAAAGAACAGGTGCTGGCCAATGATCCTTATCACCGGGAGCAGGCGTTGTGGGAAAGCCTGCGGAGGGAGCTTGCCGGGGAGTGAATTGCGAAGCAGAAACGGCTAGGCCATTGGGGCCCTGCGTGGCATGCGCTGGCATGGTCAATCCTCGTCGATGGACCGGTACGGCGAGTTCGCCTGGCGGGCTTCGTACTCTCGAATAGAGAGGCATCTGGAATGGTTCTTGAGCCAAAGCCAGGGACATACGCGCTGATCCTCTCTTGTTCGACGACCATCCGCGTTCAGATCGGGCGCCTTGGAACAATGCGGCTGCAACCTGGGTATTACGTCTATCTGGGGAGCGCTTTGGGTGCGGGTGGCCTGCGTGCCCGGATCGCCCATCATCATAAGCTGTCCCTCCGACCCCACTGGCACATCGACTATCTGCGAGCGCACACTCGGTTTCATGGTATTTGGTTTAGCTACGATGCACGACGACGTGAACACCAATGGGCCCGCGTGGTGCGGACGATGAGGGACGCGAGGGCTCCTCTCCTCGAGTTCGGAGCCTGCGACTGCAATTGTCGGTCGCATCTTTACTTCTTCAAGCGTTGCCCGTCACGGACCAGGTTCCAGCGAGCACTGGAATCTTTGGCCAAGCGACACCCTCCGGTGGAGGAGTTCGAGCCTGTCAATTTGAGTCGGGTGCGCCTTGGGCGGGAGCACTGATGCGATGCTATGCATTTGACGTATGGCAGTGTGCTCGAACGGTCGGGCGGATTGGCCTTCTGATAATGTCCCCTCGCGAGGGCACCCCCCGTGCCTCAGTCCGGCAGCGCCAAAGCCCTCCATGCCGGATAACGCAGCAATTTGCCTTCGCAGACGTTGGCGATATAGCGGCCCTTGCAGCGGAACTGCATGATCTGCGCCCCCTCTCGGGCTCGGGCAGCCCACTGGGAGCTCGTTGCGGGATTCTGTTCAATACCGATAATACGCAGTTCGCCGTAACTGAACTCTACACTTCGGAGTTTCATCGCACGAAACACCGTAACCGGGTAAGATTCGTGCCCCAGATCAACTTTTTCCCGGCCATCGGCAAGCGACTGTTGCCATGCTAAAATCAGTGTCTCTCCAAGCGTCATGGAGAAGTCCTCGGACCAGGGGAGAGATTCTTCAGATACTCAATTCCAATTTTTGGCCTGACCTTTCGGCAGCCCCTACACGCTATAGGCTGCATGGACGTGCCCCCAATTTCCCCAATTCTTGATTTCGCGCAAACGTAGATGATCCACGAGCTTACGTTCGAGCCT
>PMYF01000522.1:0-6031 GCA_003171295.1 Acidobacteriota bacterium
CCGACGGAGCTGGCGTCGGGAATCAAATGCCCCTGCGCATCCTGGTACATCGTGGGTGAGGCGGCCGCCGGCGCCTGCTCGCGGTAGTCCACTACAACCGCGTCGCCCGACGCCATCCGAATCAGCATAAAGCCGCCTCCTCCCAGGTTCCCGGCCTGGGGGAAAGTTACGGCCAGCGCGAATCCCACGGCCACCGCAGCGTCCACCGCGTTTCCGCCCGCCCGGAGGATTTCCACTCCAACCTGGCTCGCCAGCGGCTCGCTCGAGGCCACCATGCCGTGGCGCGCGGCGACGGGACTGAGCGCGCGAGCCGGCAGCGCCAACAGCGCAGTCAACAGCACGCATAGGGGTATGAGATGTCTAGAGGGCACTGAAAAAACCTGCTCGGTAAAAGGGACTTCCCGGCAACGGGACGTGACCATGCGCTTGTAAGAATAGAACTCTAGGGGAAAAGCTGGGGTGCGTCAAGGCGAGGGGGCAGCAACTGTCACACGGCCTGCGAATTATGCCCACAGAAATTTCCCGCATCAGGCTGGTTTCGATTAGAATCCGGGCGTAGTGGTTAGACAGGCTGCGGAAAAACCGCCCAGACTGTCATCCTGAGGAGCCGCAGGCGACGAAGGATTTCCGCATTTGCCTGATTCTACAAATGCAGNNCGAGTTTTTCCGCAGCCTGTAGAGGCGCGAAAGCGGCGCCAAGGCAGATTGCTCCACGCTTCAGGGAAAGATGTTGGCGCGCCTTGACTGCCGCAGGGGCGCCATTCGAACTCCGCTGGGGAGAGGCCGGATGGACTGGGAGTTGCTTGCGACACTCCGCGAAGATTGGACGCCAGTCTCAAAGCCGGTGCGGGTCGGCTGGCTGGCTTTTTACGGTATCTTCCTCCTCTACGCATTGACGAACAAAACCGGCTATCTTTTCATCGATTACGTGTTCCTGCCCATCCACGAGGGCGGACACCTCCTCTTCGGCTATTTCGGCCATACCCTGATGGTGGCGGGAGGAACGATCCTGCAGCTCGGTGTGCCGGTGCTGTTGGCCCTCTACTTTGTGGTTCAGCGCCAGCTCACCGGCGCCGCGTTTTGCGCATTCTTCTTCTTTGAGAATTTCCTGAACGTCGCCACTTACATGGCGGATTCGCGCCGGATGGAATTGCAGTACGTCACCGTCGGTGACCCGGATTTGGCCGAGCACGACTGGGCCACGCTGTTTACGCAAATAGGCGTGCTGGGATATGACACGAAGATTGCCGCTGCCGTCCGTCTGATCGGCTGGCTTGGAATGATCGCCGTAGTCGTCTGGCTCGGGTGGAGAACGAAAGTTCCGACGCGCCCTGCGGGTCCCCGTTCCCTTCGATCCTACCCGCGAGTCTGATTCGGTCGAGTCCTCCGCGCGCAGGGCGTGCCCGACAGCCCGAGATGAGCCGTCCTCTGGATCCTGAAATGCGCCATTTGCACGCATGGACAAACAGTCTGGTGCCGCATGGGGCTCCCTTCTGCTACAATGCCGCCGAGCTTCCTGACCGTTTCGCTGGCCGGGGTATCGCGCCAAGCTGGTGACCCGTCACAACCGGCTGAGGTACGGTGTAGTGGATCAAGATTTGGAGTTGCTTAAACGGTGCTTGGCCGGCGAGAACTCGGCCTGGGAAGCCTTGCTCAGGCTTTACGCCCGGAAAATCTATAACCTTTGCTACCGCTTCACGGGGAGGCCAGACGAAGCGGAAGACCTCACGCAAGAGGTCTTCATTAAGATCTTCCAAACTTTGCGGAGTTACGATGCCGGGCAGGGCTCGTTCTCCACGTGGTTGCACCGCGTGGCACGCAACCACCTGGTTGATCATTACCGGCGCACCAAGCGGGATCGGATGACGTCGTCGATCGAAGACGATCCGGCGACGATCGAAGAGAAGCCCGGCCCGGGGGCGGGGCCAACTGGCCTTATCGAGGCTCGGGAGCGGCAGGAATTGCTGCAGCAGGGGCTCGACAAGCTGTCGCCGGACTTGCGCGAGGCGGTAATCCTGCGCGACCTGCATGACCTTGATTATGTGGAGATTGCCCAGGTCCTGGGGGTCCCCCAGGGCACCGTGAAATCTCGAATTAATCGCGGAAGATTGGAACTTGCGCGGGTCTTAAAGCGTATGGAAGGAGTGAGAGGCCCCGCAAAGGCGGGAAGCGAGCCATGACGCACCTGGAACTTGAAAACCTCGCGAGCGATTACCTGGAAGGGCTCCTGGACCCGGCCGGCCGAGCGGCGGTGGAGGTGCATTTAGCCGATTGCGCCCCCTGCCGTGAGCTGGTGGGGGAGGTCCGGCACGTCATGGAGTTGGGCCGTTCGGCGGAGGAAGTGGAGCCCGCGCCCTGGCTTGTTTCGAAGATCCTGCTGGCCACGGTTGGCGAGCGCCAGCCCACCTGGCGTGAGCAACTCGTCGCCCTGTTCCGGCCGGTGTTCCAAACCCGGGTCGCCTATCCCATCGCCATGACGGTGTTCGCGTTCTCGATCATCGTCAACGCGGCCGGGCTCAACCTGAGGAACTTACGATTCGAGGATTTGAATCCCCGCACGTGGTATTTCCGAGCCGACCGTGCCGGGCATCTGATGTACGCCCGGGCGGAGAAATTCTATTACGACCTACGGCTGGTGTATGAGATTGAGTCACGCCTCCGGCAGTTGCGCGGCCAGTCGCAGGATCAAAAGGAAGCACCCGCCCGACCTGGAGCCCCCGGCGGCGGTTCGACCCAAGGCACGCCGTCCGGTCAGGATCAGTTAGCCTCGACGGTAGGCTCAGGGGTCGAAGCGCCCCCGCTGGTCAGACGGGCTCCCTCTGTGGTCGGGAGACCGACTGCACTCGCCGGGGCGGGAAGGAGCTTAACCCAATGAAATGCGCCAATCATCCCCTCAATGACGCCTTCGTTTACTGCGGGCAATGCGGCCGGCCGGTGTGTAATGACTGTAAGCGCGAAGTCGGCGGTATGGTCTATTGCGAGAATTGCCTGGCGGCCCGCTTGCACACTCCCCTGTCACCGCTGGGTACCGGAACCGGCCCGAGTCCCGGAGTGGCGCTGGCCCTGGGATTCATCCCCGGTGTGGGTGCGATTTACAACGGGCAGGTCCTCAAGGGTATGCTGCAGGTCCTGATCTTCGGGTCACTCATCGCCCTGGAGGACCGCATCCACGGCCCCTTGGAAACCATCTTCGGGCTGGGCGCTGCGGCGTTCTACTTCTATATGGTGATTGACTCGTACCAAACCGCCAAAGCCAAGTGCTCTGGCAAGTCTGCCCCGGAGTGGTTCGGTTTGGGCGACATGAAAATGAACGCTCCCATTGGCGCCGCGCTGCTGATCGGCCTGGGCGCCATGTTCCTGCTGGACAACCTTGGCGTGCCGGTCTTCAACCAGATCGGCAAGTTTTGGCCCGTGTTGTTGATCCTGGGGGGTGTCCTGCTGTTGCAGCGCCGCTTCGGTGGGCACAAACCGGAGACTCCGGCGGCCCCGGCCAATCCGGAGAAACTTCCGGAAGGGCCGAGCAATATTCCCGGCCCGAAGGACCTCTAACCGCCGCACGCGATAAGGAGGGAGAGCATGGGTATCGTGATCGGTCTTATAGCGGCGGCCATCGGAGTCTTGGTCGCTTTGGCGGGAGGGCTGGTGGGCTTGGGAGTGCGGCTGCTGGTTATTCCCTTCGGCCTGCTGGCTCACCCGATCCCGATCATATTGATTGCCGTGGGAATCATCTGGTTGGTGAAAGGATCGAACCACGGGAACCTGCCGGTGGCAAGGATCTGTCACGGCCATCGGGCTCCGCCGCCCGGCCCCCGGCCCCTGTAAGAAGCACGCGGCAAAATTTAGGGCGAGGTTTGAATCGCCCGGAGGAGAGTCATGCATATGTTGGAAAATCCCTTCATCATTCCCCTGGGAGCTTTCGTTATGGTGGTCATCATCGTGGCCATCGTCTCCATGAAGAGGATGCGCGAGAAGGAATTGGACGCCCATCAACACCTTCGCCAGCAGGAGATGGAACACGAGCGCAAGATGAAGGAAATGGAAATCGAAAGGNNATTCAAACGCCGGGTTCCGGCGGAGGTGTGAAATGGTAATTCCGGATGAACTCATCCCCATCGCGGGAATGCTGATGGTGCTCGGCATCGTGGGCATTGTCTTCTGGTTCAAAGCGCGGGAGAAGGAATTGCAGCATCACCAGGATCTCCGCGTTCGGGAGATGGAACACCTGACGAAGATGAAACAACTCGAAATCGAGCTGGAGAAAGCCAAGACCCATTCTCCCCGCGACTAGGCGGCCAAGGAACCTCCGGGATCAGGTCTGGAGGCTAGGAGGAGGTAATTCGGAATGTCACCATTCATCATTCCTCTCGGGGTTTTCGCCATGGTCGTGTTGATCGTGGCCATCACCCAAATCGTCAAGATTCGCGAAAAGGAAATGGAAGTTCACCAGAAGCTGCACATCGAAGAAATGGAGCACCAACGCAGATTGCGGGAACTGGACCTGGAGCTGGAACGTATCAAGCAAGGGAAGTGAAACGGTTCGTGGAGAGAGGGCTCCGGTCGGCGCGGGGCCAGAGGAAAAAGACCATGGGAGCAACACTACCACAACCAAGTTGCCGTCGGGGCGGGCTGATGTTTCCCGTCCTCCTGATTTTGCTCGGAGTTATGTTTCTTCTTGACCAGTTCGCGCCCGGCTGGGGAATCGGCAAGACCTGGCCGGTGCTGCTGGTGGTGATTGGCGTTTTGAAACTGCTGGACACGACCCGGCCGCCGCGCCCTCCCGAGGGGCCCAGGATCTAGCTGCGGTTGCCCCGCGGCAAGCGCGGGAGGTAAAACATGAGCGTCTATCCATATCGTCGCGGATCAATCTTCTGGGCGCTGACCCTGATTGGGGTGGGCGGCATCTTTCTGTGGCAAAACTTCAACCCCGCCATTCATCCCTGGCAGATAATCGCCAAGTTTTGGCCCATCCTCATCATTTTCTGGGGGCTCTCCAAGCTCATCGATTACGTGCAGGCGCAGGCTCATCCGGAGACCACCCCGCCCCCGCTTTTTTCCGGCAGCGAAGTGGTTCTGCTTATCCTGATCCTGGCGCTGGGCACGCTGGTGTCCAAAATCGTGCTGGGCCCTTGGCAAGGGTCGGGATGGCATATCGGCGACGAGGAAATTAGTGGGTTCTTCACGAATTCCTACACCTATACCCAAACCTTCTCGCAGCCCGTCAAGGGCGAGCCGCGCCTGTTGCTGGAAGACCAGCGCGGCGACGTGGAAATTCGTGGCGCCGACCAATCCGCCATCGACGTGATGGCCAAGAAAAACATCCGAGCGGAGAACGAGGGCGAAGCCAAGAAACTGGCCGACGACCTGAAGTTCGAGCTCGTGGAGCAAACCGGGCACTATCTGCTCCGTTCGAACCGGCGCACCCTGGCTGACGACGGCCACCGCATCACGGTCGACCTGAGCCTGCGCGTCCCCAAAGCTACGACCAGCGAAGTCAGCTCCGAACGCGGCGATATCATGGTGGACGGCCTGCGCGGCGACCAGACGCTTTCCACCCATCACGGCGACGTGCGCGCCACTAATGTCGAGGGCTTGCTGAAAATCCACAAGTCCGGCGGTTTGACGGAGGTGCGCGACCTGAAAGGCAGTGTGGAAGTGGATGGCCGCGGTGACGACGTGGATGTGACGGGAGTCTCCGGCACCGTCAGCCTCACGGGCGAGTTCACTGGCGCCGTGCAGTTCCGCAATGTGGCGCAAACTCTGCGCTACCATTCAACACGGACAGACATGACCGCGCAGAAACTCTCCGGTCGCCTCTACATGGAGGTCGGCTCGCTGGAACTGAATGGCATCGACGGTCCCTTCGACCTTACCACCCAGCAGAAAGACATCACGGTTAACGACTTCAAACACAGCGTGCGGATCGTCAACAACAACGGCCAGGTCTCACTGCGAACTTCCACCCTGCCCACCCACGACATCCAGGTGGAATCGAAAAATGGCGCCATCGAGCTGGCGCTTCCGGCCGGAGCGA
>PMYF01000522.1:6106-9724 GCA_003171295.1 Acidobacteriota bacterium
CGCCCGTCGCGCCCGCCGTTTGCGTGGTGCGCGTGGATTGCGCCCAGCCCCGCGGCAGCGTGGTGCGCTTCGCCGAGCATGTCTGGCGGTTGGAAACGCACCTGCTCAGCGCCCCGTTCCACATCAATCTGAACAACGATTGGGGCCGCCCGAGAAAAGTTGCGGCAGGATTCTGAAGCCGAATTCCCAAGCCAGAGGAAGCACGCTTCGCGTCTTCGAGGGACACAGCGTACCGTGTCCCTTCACCCCGTTACGCGCGCGAGCAAATCGAAGAAATCCGGGAAGGAAATATCCACGCAGGAACTGTCTTTGATGACGGTCGTTCCTTCCGCCACCAGCGCGGCAACCGCGAAAGCCATGGCGATGCGGTGATCCCCGTGCGGGTCAATTTCCGCGCCGCGCAACTTCTGCCGGCCGGCCACGCCGAGGCCGTCAGGAAACTCCTCCACCTCGGCGCCCATGCGGCGCAGGTTCTCCGCCACCGCAGCCAGGCGGTCACTTTCCTTCACACGCAGTTCGGCCGCTCCGCGAAACCATAAACCCTTTTCGGTCTGGGTACCCAGCACGGAGAGCACGGGCAGCTCGTCGATCAATCCCGGCACCAGGCCCTCACGAATCTCGCCGCCGGCGAGCGCGCTCGACTCCACGTGCAGGTTGCCGAGCAGTTCCCCGTTGAGCATTTCGAGGTTCACCACCTTGGCGTGCCCGCCCATAGGGACCAGTACGTCGAGCAGCGCGCTGCGTGTAGGATTCAGGCCCACGTTGTGCATTACTAGGTTGGAATCCGGCACGATCAGCGCGGCCGCGATGAAAAACGCCGCGGAAGAGATGTCGCCGGGAACGTAGAACTTCTTTCCTTCCAGGCGCGCGGGGCCGCGCACGGCGATAGTGCGCTGGTGGCGGCCGATGTCCGCGCCCATCTGCTCGAGCGCAATTTCCGTGTGGTCGCGCGTGGGGAGTTTTTCCACGACCACCGTTTCCCCCTCGGCGAACAAGCCCGCGAGCAGGATGGCGGATTTCACCTGCGCGCTTGCCACCGGCATCTCGTAGCGAATGGGGGTGAGGTGACCGCCGGTAATTTCCAGCGGGGGGCAGCCGCCCTCGGCAGTCTTGATGCGGGCGCCCATCCGGGTGAGTGGCTCGGCCACGCGTTTCATGGGGCGACGGGAAAGTGAGGCGTCACCCACCAGCACGGAGCGAAATGGCTGCCCGGCCAGCACGCCCGACAGCATCCGCATGGTGGAGCCGGAATTGCCGGCGTCAAGCGGCCCCGAGGGCGCGCGCAGGCCCGTCAAGCCCACGCCTTCAATCTTCACCACGTTGTCTTGGCGCTCGATCTTGACCCCGAGCGCCTTCAGGCAGTCGAGCGTGGACTGGCAATCCGCGCTCGAGGAAAAGAAGTGGATTTCGCTCGGCCCCTCCGCGATCGCGGCCAGCATCGCGTAGCGATGGGAAATAGACTTGTCCCCCGGAAATTGCACGGCGCCTTCCAGCTTCTTCGCGCCATTCAACTTCTTCGACTTCGAACCGAATAGCCCCATCCTCGAATCCTCTTAACAAAATACTGTAAACGTCGGAGCGCCGACCCTCAGGTCGCCTTCCGCCTCTGCGCGGCTTTTTCCCCCTCCGGCTTGGGAATGAAGATGTCCTGCGGCGTAAGCCCGCATTCCTTGACCATTGACACCGCATACTCGATCCGCCCCAGGTTGGGGTCCCCATTATTCGTGCCAAAGGAAAACTTCACCCCTGCTGCCTTGGCGCGCTTGATAAAGGCCGGGCTGGGCAACCGGTAGCGGTTGTTGATCTCAATCGCCACATCGTTTGCCTTCGCGGCGTCGATGACCTTCTGCATGCGCTCGGGAGTCCAGAGGCGATCGTAATCGTGCGCGATGACGTCGGGCAGGAAAGTGGGATTGGCGTGGATATCGATGGGCTCGTGGTTGAGTATGCCTAGGATACGGTCAAGCAACGTTTCCATGAATTGCTCGCTGTCCGGGATTTCCCCGACCTCCTCGGGGATCCAGAGCCGCATGCGCTTGCCGCGGTCATCGGTAAAGGTCATCGCATCGGTGAACGCGTAATCAAACTTGGCGATGGTTTCGCGGGAAAACAGCTTCACCCACTCGCGGCCTTCGCCCTGCAGCGCCACGAAAGCGGGCTGCCCTCTCATGCTTGCCAAGAAATCTTCCATCCCGGCGTCGGTGGTGATAGGAAATCCCACCCCGCCATTCACGGCGATTCCGTACATGATTCCCAGGCGGCGCGAACTGGCAAGCGCCTGCTCAAGCGTCAGGCCGCCCTTCAGGTGGGTGTGGTAATCCACCACGGGAAAGCCCTGCTGGTTCATGCGCAGCAAATCGCGGTAGACATCATCCACAACCGGCCGCTCGTCCGTGGCCATCGCCAGGTCATCGGGCAAAGGCTTCACCAGCAGGTTACGGAATGCCACCTGGGAGTGCGGGTCGTGGGATTCGAGCGCGAACGTGCCGCGGTCGAGCACGCCGGCCGGAGAGGCATCCAGGTGGACGGGCGGGTCGGGCTCGACGTAGTCCACCACGAGCGTGTCGTTCACCCGAACCTGGACCTGCTTCGCGCGCACCAGGATATGCAACTGGAACCATGCGTCGTCTTTGACCAGCGGCCTGTAAATGTTGCGGAAGCCATAAAGCGAGCCGGTCTTGCGGAGGCCGCGGTCATCGCCTTCGCCCCCATGGGTATTGTTGATCTCGACCGCGAAGCCCTTGGCCGGCGCGCCGTGGGGCTGGAAGTGGGTATGAAAGTAGATGGCGGAGCGCGCCCCAGGCCGGGCGATCACTTCCACTTTCAGTTCGAAGTTCTTGAAACTGGCGTCCTGCACCCGTCCCGCGTAATAGAGGTAGGAACGCGGTCCGGCTGCTACAATCTTTCCGTCCTCGACCCGGAAGGAGTGGCGATGGTCACCAGCCTTCCAGCCGTCCAGGGAGCGGCCGTTGAAAAGTTTTTCCCCTTCGTTCTCGCCGCGCAGGACGGCGGGGACGAAGAGCAGGGAAGCCAGGAGGTTACGTCGGGAGATCGGAACCATTAAAATGTCCTTTCCGAAGCGCGAATCGCGGACAGCCAGTATAACCGCCTGATGGCCAGACGCCAAATCCTGCTGCGCCCCGGCGCTCGGAAGGATTTGCCATCCTCATTCCGGGGCTACGACGTGTCGCATGGGCATCCGCCCAGATGTCGCGGAGCGAGGACCCTTTTCGTCGTGTGTGTAGGGCCGCCCCTTGGGGTGGCCTAGGCCGGGGCAAGCCCCGGCCCTACAAGACCCCACGTCATGTTTGGTTGCGGCCATTGGGGGCCCCGCGCGCAGCATCGATCCATCCGTACGCCGGAGAGGCCGCCCCCTTTATGTTACGATAATCACGGGTTGTGTTTCGCTCGCCGGGAGGCTTTGGGATGAGTCATGATACTGATCTCGTGATTGCCACTTCGATTCAGGAGAGCATAAGAGTCAAGCAAGCCCTATTGGGCGACCAGCCGGTTATGGGCCTGATTGCCGCCGTGGCCGGGGAGTTCGTTCTGGCCTTGCGCCATGGGCACAAGATTCTGCTGTTCGGCAACGGGGGCAGCGCCGCCGACGCTCAGCAC
>PMYF01000522.1:9781-12309 GCA_003171295.1 Acidobacteriota bacterium
TACGAGAACGTATTTGCCCGGCAAGTGGAAGCTCTGGGGACAGAAGGCGACGTAGCCGTCGGCATTTCGACGAGCGGGAAATCACCCAATGTGTTGAAGGCGCTGGCTGCGGCAAAGGCCAAGGGCTTGGTCACAGTTGCCCTTACCGGGAAGAACGGTAGCCAGCTCCAGGAAGTCTCGCGCTACTGCATTTGCGTACCCACCGATACGACTCCCCGCGTCCAGGAATCCCACATCCTGATCGGCCACATTCTTTCCCAGATTGCCGAGATGGAGCTCTTCGGTAAGTAAGGCCGGGGCTTGCCGGCCCAGGCTGCCCCGGGAGGGGGAGTTTTCGCAGAGACCCGTTCAGCGTTCCAGCGCTGCGGCTGCCAGCACTTCCTGCGGCGAGGCCGTGCCCGTGCCTTTTTTCATCACCGTGATCGAGGCCACCAGATTGCCAAAGCTCGCCGCCGCGACGGGATCACGCGTCACGGCCATGGTTAAGGCTGCCCCGGCCGCGAAGCTGTCTCCGGCCCCGCAAATGTCCACGGGTTTTTCAACCGGCCGCGGTACGGACCAAGCTTCCTTGCCGGCTTCGATGACCAGCGCGCCCTGCGGCCCGTGGGTCACGAAAAGTGCCTGCGCTCCCAAACGCTCGTGTAGCCGCTTAAAATTGACGCCGCCCAAAAGTTGCTGGCACGCCGCTTCCGCCTCGGCGCGATTCGGCTTGACCATCACGTTGCGGAACAGGTGGACGCGCCTGCGAGAATCCGCGAGAAATATCTTGCCAGGATGCTTCCCAGCCAGCGTGATGATCGCATCACGCACCGACGGCGTTACGACCCCGCCCGCGGATGTTTCCGCCTGGTCAGCCACCAGCACGATATCAAACTCCTCGATCGCGGAAGCAAGGTTCGCAAGCATTCTCTGTTCGGCCTCCGCGGGAAGGGGCCTGACCGAGATGAAATCCACTCGTGGTTGGTCCTCGATGCCGGTCTGACTGTTCAAGAGCTTCGTATAGGTAAAAGTCTGCCACTGGCGAATTCCCACCATGAGGGCGGCGTCAATTCCGCGCTCGGTCAAGGCGCGGTCCAACTCGAAACCAAACCCGTCGTCGCCCCGCGCTCCCAGCACCGCCACTTTCCCCGCTCCCAAAGCGGCGAGGTTATTGGCCACCGTACC
The DNA here is from genome assembly GCA_003171295.1 of Acidobacteriota bacterium. GTDB lineage: Bacteria > Acidobacteriota > Terriglobia > UBA7540 > UBA7540 > Bog-366. Next base: position 10,946 of record PMYF01000522.1, read on the forward strand.
TCCGCCGCCGGGTGTGACTTCCGTGGAAACAATCCCCAGGCGTGGAATGCCGGTTTCAGCGGAAGGTTCCGAGGTGGCAGGGTCGTAAGTGCACCAGCGGTCCAGGCAGATGTCTCCTACCACCAGCGCACGGAGTTTTTGGAAGGCCGCCAGAATCTCTGCAGTCGTCATGGTTGTTTAGCTCCTCCAGGGCGCGCCGCAAGATCGGGAGGGCCTGTGCGAGAACCCTTCCTGCGGCGGCGGTCTATGATCGGTGACATCGCGCATCGCAGAGCTACGCTCTGCGCAAGCGGGTAGCCACGGTCAGCACTGCACTGACCGTGGGATTTTCTCATGCCCGACGCCCCAGCGGCAACCGCACGTTGACAATCTGAATGCGGCACGCCGCTACCATTGTCTTGTCTATAACAACATTGTTATAATCCGACCACCGCCAATTTTCCGGCCGCTTCACCAGGCCTTCTCTGCGTTACCCGCGCAGCATCATAGCCCGCGTAGCGGGCGAAAGGTCGTAGCCCACTGCGCAAGTGGGTAAAATATTCGAGTAAGATTCCCCGCAAGCGAGTAAGCGCAGGGCCCGCGCTCCGGCCCTGCGGCCCTTCCAGCGGCACGGGTTTTTTCCGCGCCGTAGGCTAGATAATCCGAATTCTCTTGGGCCGCACCGCCAAGACCACGGCGCGGTAGAAAAGCCGCAAGGCTGGAAAGCGAGCCTTGCGCTACGTATATATCGGGCGCGCGGGCGTGAGGTGTGGGTAACGAGGTGCAACAAAGTTCCCCCAGCCCCGGAGGGGCGGAAGAACCAACCCTTGCGGCGATTTTACATCGCCACCCTTGTGCGGCAGCCCAAGAAAAATGCTGTTGCGCCGTTGCCTTTGGCCGTGATTTCTTTCGCCCCTAACGGGGCTCAGGCGGGGTGGGGGCCGATTTTCCCACGGCTCGCGCCGTGGGCTACGACCTTCCGCCCGCTTCGCGGGCTGGCAGGGGCAACTGATGTCGCTCCTCTTTTTTCCCACGGCTGCCATGGTGGGCCACAATCACGCACGCATTCGTAGGGGCGGTTCGCGAACCGCTCGCGTCACCCATCACGTACCTTTCCGCGAGGGCGCTTCGCGAAGCGCCCCTACAACAAGCTATGAGCTGTCAGCCCTATACCACCGGTTCGCGCTACTTGTTGTAGTGGCCAGTCTCATTTTATGCTTGACATGGATAATAACCATGTGTACATGGGCACCTGAGGTCGGCGCCCCCTGGTTGAGGTGAAAGGCCGCGGACCTATACAACGGGCCAGCATAACCCATACCGTGTTTGGTTTCGAGGCGGCCTGCTGTGCAGGGTTACTTCGGAAACGAGAACTTGAGTTCGCG
>PMYF01000855.1 GCA_003171295.1 Acidobacteriota bacterium
TCGATCCTTGCTCGGCGATCCGCAGGCTGGGGGAAGCGGTGTTTCACATCCACGCAAAGGACACGCGCCTGTACGACGACAACATCAAGGTCAATGGTGTGCTCGATACGAAGCCTTACAGCGAGGAAAAGCAGCGTTCCTGGATTTTCCGCACGGTCGGTTACGGCCATGACGCAGATTTTTGGTGCGACTTCGTCTCCACGCTGCAGATGGTGGGTTATGACGACGTGCTATCCATTGAGCATGAGGACAGTCTGATGTCCGTGGATGAAGGCCTGAGCAAAGCCGCGGCCTTTCTTAACCAAATTGTCATCAAGGAAAGACTGAAGGAAATGTGGTGGGCATAAGACCCATGCCGGTCGTAGATCGCTCCTGGCCGGTCGCCATTGACCAGGAGTGACAAGTTCCAGAATCTTGAAAATGTAGGGGAGACTCAAACATGCCGGAGATTAATGTTGCACTCATTGGCCATCGTTTCATGGGGAAGGCGCATTCCAATGCTTATCGTCAGGCGCGAAGATTCTTCTCGGGGAAGCTCATTCCGCGTATGAAGGTTCTATGCGGCAAGGCTTCCGTGGAAGAATTGGAAGAGACGGCGCGCCTTTACGGGTGGGAGGAGTCCGACAGCGAGTGGGAGCGGGTGGTTGAGCGCAAGGACATTGATATGGTCGATGTTGCGACGCCCGGCTACCTCCATCATCCCATGGTTATCGCTGCGGCCGCGGCTGGCAAGCACATCCTCTGCGAGAAACCCTTGGCGAACAGCTTGTCTGAGGCCAAGGACATGCTGAAGGCTGTTGAGAAGGCGGGTGTAATGCACATGGTGAATTTCAGTTACCGCCGTGTGCCGGCCGTCGCCTTCGCAAAGAAACTGATTGAAGACGGGATCCTCGGCGACGTCTACCATTATCACGGCGCGTATTTGCAGGACTGGATCATCGATCCCGAGTTCCCGCTCGTCTGGCGTTTGGAAAAGAAATTTGCCGGCAGTGGCGCTTTGGGTGATATCGGCGCGCACGCCATCGACCTCGCGGAGTATTTGAATGGTGAAATCCACGGTGTGACCGGAATGCTGACGACCTTCATCAAGGAACGGCCTTTGCCCGCGGAAGGCGAGGGCGCCTGGGGAGCCAAGGGCCAGAAGGGCAAGGGCAAAGTCACGGTCGACGACGATGCGAATTTGCTGGCGCGCTTCAAGAATGGGAGCGTGGGAGTTTTCGAATCTTCGCGATTCGCGGGCGGCCGCCGTAACTTCAATACCTGGCAGGTATACGGCAGCAAGGGAAGCATGGCCTTCAACCAGGAGCGCATGAACGAACTGGAACTCTATGATCGCACGGAACCCTCGGATCGACAGGGTTTCAAGACCATCTCCGTGACTGAGGCCAATCACCCTTACACCGGCGCCTGGTGGCCGCCTGGACATATCATTGGCTACGAGCATACTTTCGTCCATGCCATCCACGATTTCCTCACGGGGTTGGAGAAGGATCGCCTGCCGGAGCCGAACTTCCGCCATGGCGTCAGGAATCAAGCCGTGCTGGATGCCGTCGAACACTCGGCGAAATCGGGGCGGTGGCAGAAAGTGCCTCGATAGTAGTTGGGCGCCGGGGCCAGGATTCCACGGAGGCGACCGAGCCAGAGGACTTGCTTATGCCCTACATGATGGGAATCGATGTTGGGACGACAGGCACGCGAGCCGTAATTGTGCGACCGGGCGGGCACGTGGTGGGGGCGGCGACCGGCGACCATCAGCCCATGCGGATGCTCAAGCCCGGCTGGGCCGAGCAGGAACCCGAAGATTGGTGGCAAGCGACCCTGGTNNTTTTCAGGGCAGATGCACGGCGTCGTACTGCTCGACAAGACTTCGGCGGTGCTTCGTCCTGCCTTGATCTGGTGTGACCAGCGCAGCCAGGCTCAATGCGAATGGATTACCCGCCAGGTGGGAGCGGAACGGCTTATTCAGTTGGTTTCCAACCCGGCGCTCACGGGCTTCAGCGCGCCCAAACTCCTCTGGATTCGCGATAACGAGCCCAAGATCTTTGAGCGAGCAGCGCGTTTTCTGCTTCCCAAGGATTTCGTCCGCTACCGGCTGACCGGAGAGTTCGCCACCGATGTATCGGACGCTTCCGGAACCCTGCTATTCGATGTCACCCATCGGCGCTGGTCGTCGGAGATGCTTGGGACGCTGGAGATTGACTCCCATATTCTGCCTCGGTCGTACGAGTCGCCCGAGATTACTGGTGAGATCACTCGGGAAGCCGCCGTGTTGACCGGCCTCAATGCCGGGACGCCGGTGGTGGCGGGCGCCGGTGACCAGGCGGCGAGCGCCGTTGGCAATGGCATCGTTCTGCCAGGACTTACCTCCGCCACGCTGGGTACTTCCGGGGTGATCTTCTCTTATACGGCGACGCCCACCCTCGACCCGCACGGACGCATTCACACGTTCTGCCACGCCGTTCCTGGGAAGTGGCACGTGATGGGTGTCACGCAGGGGGCGGGACTTTCGCTGCGCTGGTTCCGCGACCAGTTCGGCGCCGCGGAATCCTGGTACGCTCGACACGCGGATGTAGACCCGTACGATCTGATTATCCGCGAGGCGGAAAGGGTTCCTCCGGGAAGTGCGGGCCTTTTGTGGCTGCCTTATCTCATGGGTGAGAGGACTCCTCACCTCGACCCCCAGGC
>PMYF01000211.1:0-2987 GCA_003171295.1 Acidobacteriota bacterium
CCGCCGCACATTCATCGCGGTCTCTTTGCGCAGGTCGCCTTCCACCGCTCCCTCTTCTTCGAGGATCTGACGGATCTTCGTGACTTCCTCTTCGGTCAGGTCCTTCACCTTCTTGGTGGGATTGATGCCCGACCGCATGAGAATGGAAAGTGACCGGGCGCGACCGATACCGTAAATGTAAGTCAGGCCGATTTCTGCGCACTTCTTGGGTGGCAGATCCACACCCGCAATTCTTGCCATTTCAACCCTCCCATCTCACGAACCCCCGGCGCCGCATCAGTGGGATTCCACGCTCGGGGCGCCGGCGAAAAAGACCATCACCCCTGCCGTTGCTTGTGCTTGGGATTCTCGCATATCACGCGCACGATCCCCCGGCGCCGGACAATCTTGCACTTGGAGCAAATCTTTCGGACTGACGAACGCACCTTCATGGGGTTTCCTCTCACTCCAGGGGGCAACAGTTCCCACCCGGAAACCAGCCGCACCGTGCCAGGGCCGCTCCGACCTTGCGCTCTCAGAACCTCCCGGTTCTGATTCCGTGCTTACTTGTACCGGAAGACGATCCGTCCCCGTGTCAGGTCGTAGGGAGAAAGCTCCACCGCAACCTTGTCGCCCGGAAGAATGCGGATGAAGTTCTTACGCATCTTTCCGGAAATGTGGGCCAGGACCTGGTGTTTGTTCTCTAATGCCACTCGAAACATTGCATTGGGTAACGATTCCAGCACCGTAGCCGTAACTTCGATTGCATCTTCCTTTGCCATACTTCTAAGAGGCCTCGATCCTGGCGACGCGCCCCTTGCACAGACCGCATCGCGGACAACACTATAAACGCGTTAGAATATCCGGTCCATTCCGGGTGACCGCCACCATATGTTCGAAGTGAGCGGACAAACCGCCGTCTACCGTGACCGCCGTCCAGTTATCGTCCAGGACCCGTACTGCAGCCCCACCGGCGTTCACCATGGGCTCGATGGCGAAGACCATGCCCTCTTTCAGCAATGGTCCGTGGCCTGCCTGGCCGAAGTTGGGAATCTGCGGTTCCTCGTGCAGCGCTTTGCCGATGCCGTGCCCCACAAACTCTCTCACTACCGAGAACCCGTTTTTCTCGGCATATTCCTGTACGCTCGCCGAGATATCACCCAGGCGGTTGCCCAGCCGCACCTTATCAATCGCCAGTTCCAGGGCATCTTCGGTCACATTCAGCAAGCGCTGGGCGGATTCGTCAATGGCACCCACGGGCACAGTCAGGGCGGAATCACCGACGTAACCGTCAAGCACCACGCCCATGTCCAGGCTAAGAATGTCGCCTTCCTTGAGCTTCCGCCGGTCGGAGGGGATGCCGTGGATGACCTCGTCGTTTATCGACGCGCATAGGCAGCAAGGGTAACCACGGTAACCCTTGAAGGCCGGCCGGGCGCCCAACTCCTTCAGCCGTTTCACCACGAACTTCTCAAGATCGAGCGTCGTAACTCCAGGATGCACCTGTTCGCGAATCTCTCCCAGGAGCTGGCGGACCATCCTGCCGCTGCTCCGCAGCTTTTCGATTTCGACCGGCGATTTACAGATAATCATGCCTGCGACAAAAACTCCAGTAGTCCTTTGGCGATTGCAGCCGGGTCATTATTGCCCTCGACTTCGTGCAATACGCCTTGCGCACGATAAAACTCAATGAGAGCGCTGGTCTGCTTGTGGTAGGCCTCCAGCCGCTGCCGGATGGTTTGCTCGTTATCGTCCGCCCGATACAAGAGTTTCCCGCCGTCTTTGTCACAAATCCCCTCCGCTTTGGGGGGATTGAAGTGAACGTTGTAAATCTCTCCGCACACCGAACAGGTGCGCCGCCCCGTCAAACGCTTCAGCAGCAGGTCTTCGTCCACCTCAATGTCCAGCACCTGCGGCAGCCCGCGCCCCTTTGCCTGGAGCATCCGGTCCACAAACTGCGCCTGCGCGATGGTGCGCGGAAAACCGTCCAGGATGAACCCCTTCTGGCAATCGGTTTCGTCGATACGTTCTTCCACGATGCCGCAAACCACTTCGTCCGGAACCAGCGCACCAGCTTCCATCTTGGCCTTGGCCGCCAGACCGAGCGGCGTCTGCCTCTTTACCGCCTCGCGCAGGATATCACCCGTAGAAACTTGCGGAATCGTAAAGTGCCTGGCAACTTCGCGGGCCTGCGTTCCCTTCCCTGCACCCGGCGCTCCCAGAAAAATCAAAGCATGGGCTCGCATGCCATCCCTCCGAACCCCTGATCAAGCAGTTCGCCGTCCCCGGATTCGGCCCTTCTTTAAGAAGCCTTCGTAATGGCGCATGATGAGCTGCGCTTCAACTTGCTGCACGGTGTCCATCGCCACACCCACCACGATCAGGAGCGACGTGCCCCCGAAATAGAAATTGACGTTCAACCCGTGCAGAAGCCAAGTGGGAAAATGGGCGTCGAACCAACCCCCTCCCAGCCAGACGGGCAGGTGGTTCACGCGCAGCCCTGCCAGCATGATTTCAGGTATCAAGGCGATCAGGGCGAGGTAAAGGCCGCCCACCCAGGTAATCTTCGTTAAGACGTCGTCAAGGTAATCAGCCGTACGCTTGCCCGGCCGAATCCCCGGCATGAACCCACCCTGTTTGCGGACGTTATCGGCCACCTCGTCAGGATTATAGACAATCGAAAGGTAGAAGTGCGCAAAGAAGATGATCATGAGAACGTAGGACAGGGTGTAAAGAGGCTCCCCGTAGGCGAACAACTTGGAAAACCAAGCGAGGCCAGCGCCGAGATACCGGAAGATGATAAAGCTGCTTTGATCCAGACGAAACAGGCCGAGGGTTTGCGGAAAAGTCAGAATCGAAACGGCAAAAATAATGGGCATCACGCCGCCGCTGTTCACCTTCAGCGGCAGATGGGTTGAGACGCCCCCCATGATTCTCCGCCCCACCACGCGTTTGGCATATTGGATGGGGATGCGCCGCTCTCCGCGTTCCACGGTAACAATGAAGGC
>PMYF01000211.1:3121-4275 GCA_003171295.1 Acidobacteriota bacterium
TGGAGCGCGATGGCGATACCGAAAGCTTGGAAGGCGCTCAGGCCCACCGTCATCCAGCGCGTGTATTCAGTAATCTTGCGGCGGCCCAGCTCGCCTTCTTTCTTGAGTTTCTCGAGATGCGGCGAGACCACCGTGAGCAACTGGAGAATGATCGAGGCCGTAATGTAAGGCATGATCCCCAGCGCGAAGACAGACATGCGCCGCAGGCTGCCGCCGGAGAACATCGACAATAGCCCGAACAGCGAACCCGCCAACTGTCCGAACGCCTGCTCAAATACTTCGGTATTGATGCCAGGCGTGGGGATGAACGCCCCCAGGCGGTACACGGCGAGCATCAGCAGTGTAAACAGGATGCGTTTTCGTAGATCCGGAATCTCGGTGATGCTTTTCAGAGACTCGAGCATTACGAAAGAACCTCAGCCTTTCCGCCGGCTTTCTGGATCTTTTCGCGGGCGGACTGGGAGAAGATGTGTGCGGAAATCTGCAGGGGCGATTTCAGTTCGCCGCTGCCGAGAATTTTCAGGCCATCGCCCAGTTGCTTAACCAGGCCGCGCGCCACGAGAACTTCCGGCGTGATGATCTCTGCGGGATTGAATTCCGCAAGATCGCGTAGATTTACCACAGCGTAGTGCTTGCGAAAGATGTTCGTGAAGCCCCGCTTGGGCAGTCGGCGGTGGAGGGGCATCTGTCCGCCCTCAAATCCCGGCCGCATCCGCATGCCTGTACGGGACCGTTGCCCCTTGGAGCCACGCGTCGCCGTCTTGCCGTGCCCTGATCCGATTCCCTGCCCGATGCGCTTGGAGCGCCGATGGGCTCCTGCGGGAGGTCGGAGTGTTCCGATGTGTATCGCCATATGTCTTCTGCCTATTTCTTGCCCGCTTTGGGGGTCTTGCTTTCTTTCTTGGGAGCTGCTTTCTTCTCAGCCGCTTTGGGCTTGGTTCCCACCGCCTGGGCGGGCTTAACCTTCCTGGGCGCGCCTATTGTTGGACCTTTATCCACCTTTTCTTTGGCGGTCTTGGCCGGCTGCGCGGGCCCGGCGGGTCGCGGCTCGCCCTCTTCAGCAACTGCTCCTGCCGCAACCGCCTCACTCGTCACATCCGCCCCGCCAGGTTCCGCAGCGGGCTTGACTTTCGGCGGGTATACGGTGTATTCGG
>PMYF01000330.1:0-3909 GCA_003171295.1 Acidobacteriota bacterium
GTTTCTCTCCGGCGCGCACACGAAGGATGGAAAACACACTACTAGGGCGAGTATGACTGCCAGAATGAGTCTTTTCATGTTCGTTTCCCCTTGGCGGGTTGGCCGCCCTTTCTCAACGCAAGAGACTCGCGCCCGGTCACAGGGCCGGGCTCGTAAGCTTAGCGGCTTAGAAACGCCGCGCCGCGCGCAATTGCGGAAGCCCGATCAATTGCCTCTTGAGGTGAGTACGTCGAGAAACCCTTGACGGCCCGGGCAAATAGTGAGCAGACCCAGATTCCGCCGCGCTCGCGAACGATGAATTGAGGTTTTTGTTTGATCACGGTTTCACTCCGGAATTCGCTGCGGGCCGCTTGGGTCGAACTGCGACCCGCAGGTTGTTTGTTTGGGACTAAACTTGGGACTAACTGAGGTTGGTTTTGTCGATGGTTTTCGAACCTAAGCGGTGCCGAATCAATCGAATTGTGATATATAATCGACTTTGTGGAAGCCCCTGATGAAAAATACGACTAAGGTGGTCTTGGGAGTCGGGCTTGCCCTATGCGCAGCCTGGGGAGCAGCCGTCGCCTCCGAGGATGGGGCCGCTTCCTCCCAGCAACCCGACCCGCTTACGCAAGCGGCGGAAGAATTCAAAGTGCTGACCCGAGAGTGGGGGCTACGCCCTGAGAGCCCGCCGGCCCTGCAGCAGTCGCATGACCCGAAGTGGCGGTGGCACGGACGTCTCTATGAGAACTTGCGCAACGATTTTCTCGATGCCATACCGCACCAGGTGAAACAAAACGGCGAGACCAATTCCCCGCTGCGCCGCAACCAGTTTGGGTTCAATGTCGCCGGCCCCGTGCTCATCCCTCATCTCATCAAGAACCCCAACAACACGTTTTTCATGCTGTCTTATGAAGGGGTTCGCGAGCGGATTTTCCGCGCCTCGCTGCACACTATCCCCACGGTTGCGCAACGGCAAGGCGACTTTTCGCAAACTGTAGACTTGGCCGGCAACCTGCTTCCCATCTACGATCCCGAAGCCACGTCCCCGAATCCAGCTTTCAATTCGAGCCTGCCCGTCTCCACCAGCAATCTGCAGTATCTGCGGGCTGCCTTTCCCGGAAACATCATCCCCCCCGGGCGGCTGGAGGCGGGCGTCCAAAAGGACTTGTCCCTTTATTCCGCGCCGAACACCAACGTCGGCCCTTTTTACCAGAACAACTACTTCGTCAACGCACCGCAGAATGACGATGCGGACGGCATGATTGCCAAGCTTGACCATCCCTTCGGCGACCGGCATCGGTTCACCGGCGTCGGCACGAGTTCCAGCGGGTTCCTGAGCGCGGCAAAATACTTCCCGAACTACGCGACCCCCACCTCGCCGGATCAGCGGTTCTCGAGTTGGCACACCGAGTTCGATTACGTCTATACCGCCAACCCCAAGACCGTTAACTCTGCGAGTTTGAGCGTTACTTCCGAGCAGGTACGGGTGGGCGAGGGTTCCCCATCTCCTTTCCCTCGTTACGAACTCGGCAACTATCTCCCCATGGGCACGCCTTTTCCCACCACCCGCAATGCCCGCCACACGCTGGAGCTTCACGATGAGGTGGCGAGTCGAAAGGGGAAGCATTCTCTCCGGTTGTCGGCCCAACTCAATCGCTACCAGGTGAATTCGTACATGCCGGCTTACCCCTCCGGCGATTTCCAGTTCAGTGCGGATATTACGAGTCTGCCGGGGATTATCGGCACGGGTGATCCGTTCGCGAGCTTTCTGCTTGGCCAGCCGGCGTATGCGGAACGCACCCTCATCACCGCACCCTCCTATTTCCGCAGTTCCTACCTGTCCCTGGGCGCGGGTGACAAATACGAAGTTTCGAAAGACCTGACGATCAACGCCAACGTCACTCTCAGCCGCCGCACGCCGCGGGTGGAGAAATATAATCGCCAGAGCGCGATTGACCCAGCCGTCCTGGACCCCTCCAACGGCTACCCTGGCGCGCTGGTGTTTGCCGGCCGGGGGGGCATCGCGCGCGGTCTGCGTTCTGCCAATCTTGACGTCGACCCGAGCCTGGGCATCGCCTGGACCCCGCGCGGCGACTCCAAAACCGTGGCCCGCGCTTCTTTCAGCCGCGGGCATGGCCAGATTCCGATTTACAACGGCCAGTGGGGGACGCAGGGCTTCAACGCTCGCCAGACTTTCGTCTCCCCGAACACCCAGCTCAGCCCGGCGCTCGACCTCGCGGGCGGCATCCCGCCGCTCCCCACGCCGTTGCCCGACCTTAGTCCCTCGGCGGCCGATAATACCGTGGCCGATTTCGTCGATCTGACCGGGCGAGAACCTGTCTATACCTCCGCGGGGCTTTCCGTCGAGCGCGAGATGCCGTTCTCTATTTTGGTCTCGGTGGGTGCCAACCACAGTGTGGGTCATGACATCCTGGTGGGCGACGGCGCCGCCAATCCCAACGCCATCAATCCGAGCTTTCTGACTTATCGCGACGAGCTTTACAACGAAGCGTTCCGGGAAATGCTGCAACCCTACCCGCAATTTAAGGGGTTCGAACTTTACGATCTCTACCCGACGGGGCGATACCAGCGGGACTCCGGCTTTGTGCGGCTGGAGAAACGCGCCTCCTTCGGCCTCTCGTTTACCGCCTACTACGAGTTTTCCAAGCAGTTTGACGATTATTCGGGCCCTTACGGGAACCAGGATTTTTTCAACCTTCGTAATGAGTGGGCGCTCACGTCCTGGGACACGCCGCAGTATTTGCAGCTCAACTACGTTTATGACCTGCCCTTCGGTTCTGACAAACCGCTGCTTCATTTCATCGGCTGGGGAGGAGCGGTGGTCAGCGGCTGGTCGCTCAGCGGCACGGCGTATTGGAATGACGGGACACCGCTGGGGCTGCACCCGGAATTCAACAACACGGGAGGCGTGCTCTCCACCCTCAACGTAAACGTCGTGCCCGGTGTGGACCCGCATGTGGCCAATCCGGGACCGTCGCTGTGGTATAACCCGGCGGCTTTCGATCAACCACCCGACTTCACCCTGGGCGACGGTTCCCGCACCCTGTCCGACATCTTGGGGCCCGGTTTTAACTCGATGGATATCAGCCTGGGCAAGCGCCTGCACATGGGAGGCGAGCGCGCCCTCGAGTTCACCGCGACCGCGATTAACTTCCTGAATCACGGGAATTGGAACTATCCCGATCCGAACATCGGCCCCCTCGACGCACCCAACGTTGGCGCCGGCAAGATCATTGGCTCCCATGGCGGGCGCGTGATCCAACTTGGGTTGAAGTTTAGCTTCTGATGCCGCAACACTGCGCAGTCCTGTCGGCTGTTCTTCTGGCCCTTTCCCTGGCCGGATCCGTCTCCGCCCAGACGGTCGGCATCTCCATTCCAGCCTGGGTGGAGGGGAACAACTGCGCGGTCCCGCCGAAGTTCGAAGCCACGCTCAATGGCAAACCCGTGCCCGTCACGGCGCAGTTAGGCCCGGGCAGTGACCAGATCATCCTGGTGGTGATCGATCTCACCGGGGATCTGGCCCTCATCGAGGCCGCGCAGCAAGCCGTGATTACTGAAATCTCCAAATTGCCCCCCAATGCGTGGGTGGGGCTGCTGCGTGACCAGGACGGACTGCATGTAGTCGCAGACCCGGGGGCGGACCGCCAGCCGCTCCTCCAGGCCATCCAGTCCTTGCCTCACATCGGGGCGCCGGGATTGCTCGGAACCGTGCCCTCGGCTCTGGGGCTGGCGGACGCCCTGCTCCGCAAAGCTCCAGTGCGCGTCTCGGTCCTGTACCTCACCGACGGCGGCATCTACAGCTACCGCGAGGACTATACCAACCCGGTCATCAACCAGAGCGATCCCCATGACCTCAGCCGCCGCTTTCCCGGGGCGCTGGTGCAGGAGAAGATTTCCAAATTGGTA
>PMYF01000330.1:4038-6903 GCA_003171295.1 Acidobacteriota bacterium
CACTTTAACAGCCAGATTCATTTGAGTGCTCCGTGCCATGACGAAACCCAGCGGCTTACCTGGCGCACGCACTTCCACCCGAAGGGAGGATAGGCTGATGCGGATATTACGTCTTCGAACCGACCTCGAGCTGACCCTGGGCGTGGTACTGGTGGGTGCGCTGGGCCTGATTCTCCATCAGTATTGGCAACTCGCCAGCCTGCGGGGACAGCGGGATGCGAACCTGCAGTCGATCCGGCTGCTCCAGGAAGCCCTTCGCCAGCACGACCAGCAGCAGGCTCCTGTCCCGGCGGAGGCTCCCACGCCAGCGAGCGACGACCGAGGCACACTCGCCCGGCATGCGGCGACCATCCAGCAGCTCAACCACGAGTTGAGCGAAGCACATACCAGCGCCGCGCAGTTTCAGGCACAGCTCGCGAATTCCCGCGACGAACGGGAGAAGGCGCTGGCGAGCGCGGAGGAACGCTATCGAAATCAGCAAGCGGATTTAGAGACCAGGCTTGATGCCCTGCAGCAGAAGCTCGACTCGGCGGAAGCAGAATCCCAGGCTTCCCGCCAACGCGTCAGAGCGCTCGAAGCCGACAACACCAAGCTGAGGAACGATGGGAGCGAGGGTTCCGCCCGCGCCGCCGAATTCGAGCGTGTGGCTGCCAGCCTGCAAGATCTGGATCGCCGCCGCGATACTTATTTGATGTCGATCAGCCGCCGGTACCGCGACGTCACCAGCCAATTCCGCGCCATGGGCGGCATGTTGGACTCTAGCCGCGACGCGAGTTCCAGCGCTTGCAGCAGCGAAGCCCTGGGCCGCATCCAAAACACCGTATCCCAGGCTGACGATGACCTGCGCCAGTTGAACGAGCTCAACGCCCAGGCACGCCAGCTCGAAAAGAAGCTGGCGAAAAAGTGAGCGGCCCCCGCGCCTGGCATTTTGGTAGTGTCGTGTCACTTAACAGGCTGCTGAAAACCGTCAAAACTGTCATCCTGAGGAGCCGCAGGCGACGAAGGATCTCCGCATTCGCCTGATTCTATAAATGCAGAGATTCTTCGCTTCCCTCAGAATGACAGCAAGGAGGAGAATTCCATGAGGACACGCACCGGCCGGATGGTTCTCTGCGGATCTGTTCTTGCCGTGTTGTTGGTCTGCTCGGGGAATGTGCTTCGCGCCGCGACGGTGTCAGCGCTCTTTGCGCGGGGCTATGCGGTGATTCCCGCCCCGCAGCGGGTGACGCTGAGCGGCAAGGATTTCGAGGTGGCCGCTCCCTGGTGGCTGGAGTTGGGGCCGGGCGTCAAGGCGGATGATGTGGCCGTCCAGAGTTTGCAGGAAGGTTTGCGCGAACGCTTTCATTTTGCCCTCTCGGAAGGGAAGGGGAAGGGCGGCGGCAGCCTGAAGCTGGCGATTGTTCCCCAGGCGGTCGGGGTGGGGGAAGCGACGGACCGGCAGAAGGCGGCGCTGGCGGAGCAGGCCTACCGGGTCAGGTTGGCTCCGGGGGAGGTCAGCATCACGGGGAACACGGCCACGGGGCTGTTTTACGGAGTCGAGACGCTGGTGCAATTGCTGAAGGCGCAGGCAGGGAAGTTGTGGTTGCCGGAAGGGGAGATTGTCGATTGGCCGGACCTGGAGTTACGGGTGATTTACTGGGACGATGCGCACCACCTGGAGCGCCTGGAGGTGTTGAAGGCGGCAGTGCGGCAGGCGGCGTTTTACAAGATCAACGGGTTTTCCATCAAGCTGGAAGGACATTTTCAATACAAACACGCGCAGCCGATCGTGGAGCCCTACGCGTTGACGCCGGCGGAGTTGCAGGAGTTGACGGACTGCGCACGGAAGTATCACGTGGAGTTGATACTCTACCTGGACGGCCCGGCGCATGTTTCCTTTATCCTGAAGCACCCGGAATACGCGGGGTTGCGGGAGTACCCGGAGAGCAACTACGAGTTTTGTGTCACGAATCCGGAGACGTACAAGCTGTTCTATGGGATGTTTGATGACTTGCTCCAGGCGACAGCGGGGAGCAAGTATTTTGTGCTGTCGACGGACGAGCCTTACTACGTGGGGTTGGCGAAGAACGCGCAATGCAACGAGGGGGAGCGGGCAAAGGAACTGGGAAGCGTAGGGAAGTTGCTGGCGGAGTTTGTGACCAAGACGGCGGGGTACTTGCACGAACGGGGGCGGCAGGTAATCTTCTGGGGGGAGTATCCGATGGTGCCGGAGGATATCGGCTTCTTGCCCAACTATCTGATCAACGGCGAGGTCTACGGCCCGAAGTTTGACCCCGTTTTCAAAGCCCACGGCATCCGGCAGATGGTGTACACCTCGACCGAAGGGGAAGANNGGCTCCGGGCGAGTCGAGGAAATGCTGGATCAAATCTCCTTTACCTCGCTGGAAGGCCTTTCCTCCACGCGGCCCGACTCTGCCGAGGCCAGCCAAGCGGACTTGATGGGAACCTTCATTGCCGGGTGGGCCGACGCCGGATTGCACCCCGAAACCTTCTGGCTGGGCTACGCCACCGGGCCCGCCGCGGCCTGGCACAAGGGGTCGCCAAGTTCACAAGAGTTGATGAGCAGCTTCTATCGTCTGTTTTATGGCCCGGGAGCGACGGGGATGGGCCGCTTGTATCAATTGATGAGCCAGCAGGCGCAGTTCTGGGAGGATAGCTGGGAGACCGGCCCCTCGAGCGCGCGCCCGCCCCTCTTCGGAAATTCCTATCGAATCTTCAGTCCACCCCGTCCTTTGGATGACCAGTACGTGCCTCTCCTGCCGGTGCCTTCGCCGGAATTGCTGCGCCTCCCCTATGACTGGAAGCTGGAGAACCAGAAGCGGGTTGAGTGGGCAGAGAGATCTCTCGCTCAGAATGATGAATTGC
>PMYF01000180.1 GCA_003171295.1 Acidobacteriota bacterium
GTCTTTGTGCAGGATTACCACTTAGCGCTGGCGCCCCGGCTCATCAAGGCGGCGCGCCCGGACGCGCGTGTGGCCATCTTCTGGCACATCCCCTGGCCCAACCCAGAGGCATTCGGCATCTGCCCGTGGCAGGCGGAGCTTCTGGACGGGTTGCTGGGCGCGGACCTGATCGGATTTCACATTCCCTTGCACTGCAATAACTTTCTTTCCACCGTAGACCGTGTGCTGGAGTCGCGCACCGACCGCGAACACATGACCGTCCGCCGGCATGAGCACACCAGCGCTGTACGCCCCTATCCGGTGAGCGTGGCCCTGGACGGCAGCAAGCAGGAACGGAGGACACCGGAATCCTCGCGCGAGAAACTGCTGGAAGCGTTCGGCCTGCGCTGTGAAACATTAATCGTCGGCGTGGACCGCATGGATTACACCAAGGGAATCGTGGAGCGGCTGGTGGCGGTCGAGCACCTGCTCAAGGAGCATCCCTGGTACCTTGAGCGGCTGACCATGGTGCAGATTGCCGCGCCGAGTCGCACGCGGATTGCCAGCTATATCGATCTGAACCGCAAGGTGAAGGAAACCGTGGAACGCATCAATCAGCGTTACCAGACGAGCTTCTGGAAGCCCGTCCTGCTGATCGAGCGGCAGTGCAGCCACGCGGAAGTGGATCTCTGGTATCGCGCGGCGGAGGTGTGCCTGGTGACTTCGCTTCACGATGGGATGAATCTGGTGGCCAAGGAGTATGTGGCCGCGCGCGACGACGAGGACGGCGTGCTGGTGTTGAGCAAGTTCGCCGGTGCGGCCACCGAACTGGGAGATGCGCTGATTGTAAATCCCTATGACATTGAAGGAGTAGCCGAGGCCATCCATCAGGGCCTGGAGATGGACCGCGGCGAGCGGCGCAAGAGGATGCGGCGGATGCGCCAACATGTGATGGACCACAACATCTATCGCTGGGCGGCCATTATACTGGGCGACCTGCGCGATTTGCGCATGGAGAGCGCGGGGGCAACCGATATGATCCACGCCCTGCCGGCGTCTGTTTCGCCAGCAGAAGTGGTGCATCGTAAACTGGCGTAGAAAGCGAGCATCCGGTGACGGCCGAGGCGGCAAAAAAGCTGAAAGCGTTTTTTCGCGCCTTTGCGGGCGGGTCAACTCCGTTTCTGCTGCTGGATTACGACGGCACGCTGGCGCCGTTTCGTGTGGATCGCTTTCGGGCGCTGCCCTGGTCAGGTGTGCGGGAGCTTCTGGCCCGCATCCAGCGGCAGGGGCTGACGCGCATCGTCGTAATCACCGGTCGTTCTTCGCACGAGCTTGCGCCATTGCTCGGGATTGACCCGCCACTCGAGATTTGGGGCCTGCACGGAGCAGAGCGCGTCTTCCCCGATGGCCGCCGGGAGTTGGAACAGATGCCTTTCGCGGCCCGCAAGAAGCTGGACGAGCTGCGCGCGATCCTCAAGCGCGACAGCCTGGGCGGACTCTTCGAGGACAAAGCTAACGGCGTGGTGATGCACTGGCGGGGAGCTTCTCCGCGCAAGGCAAGACTCATCGAGCAGCGTGCGCGTGAGCTCTTGGAGCCACTGGCGGGGACGGATGGGCTGGCCCTGCTGGAGTTTGAGGCAGGGGTGGAGCTGAGGGTGGGTCGTGACAAGGGCGGTGCTGTTGAGGTGATCCTGCGAGAGGCCGATCCAGGCGCTCCGGTTGCATATCTGGGCGACGATTTGACCGACGAGGCGGCGTTTCGTGCCGTAAACAATGTTGGCCCGCACGGCCTGAGCGTGCTAGTACGCGGTCAATGGCACGAGACCAAGGCGGATGTTTGGCTGCGGCCACCGGTGGAGTTGAGGGAGTTTCTGGAGAAGTGGCTATTAGCCTGAAAGCTGAACGCAATCTCTTCGGCGTCAGTTACTGTCGTTGGAGTGCAGGAAGGAAGATTCAAGGAGGTTTCTCCGCTTCTCTTCTGGGCGCTGTTTCGGGGCGGCAACAGAGCATGAAAATAATCCCATACACACTGCAAACTCCTGCTACAGATTTGTGCATGAAAGGGCGGGGGAACATGTTCCCCCGCCAGAACACTGTGAGTTATGAACCACTTTCCGGCGAAATCAGATAGTTTGTTAAGACTATTCATCGTTACGTTAAAATGACCGCTCACGCTTCTTCATGGCCTCATACCCAGCTCACCCAGTTTTGAACCCTCCATGTGCTCCACGGCGCCCAACGCGAAAGATGCACAATCCGACTTTAGTCGGATTCGAGCCGCATACTGGACGGAGTAAGATGCAACTCGTTGGTTCGGGAAGCGCCGATTCGCTCTCTGCCGCGAGTCGGATATACGTGCGGCATGCGAAGGTAAGTTTCGAAGGTCTGAAGATCAGGAGTGCCATCGGTAATGGCCGGCAGAAAATGCCACCAACGCCAAATCCACTGAAGCGGGGTGTTGGTTTAGCTCCCCTTGTTGACTGGATATGCGTGCTTTGAAAGGTATGTGAGTTATGCGCCATCTTGAGGTATCTTCATTAGTGCTCGTCTTTGCGTGTAGCTTGTGCGCGCAGCCGCCCGTCAATCGTTTGGTCTTCGACGCCAGAGCCTCCAATCCAGTACCCAGGCCAGTCCCAACGCAACTTGGCAGTAATCGTGCTCCTAACGGAAGTACGATCACAGTCAATAGCCAGTATCTGATGCGAGACGGAAAACCATGGATTCCGGTTATGGGAGAGTTTCACTTCACACGCTATCCGGAGACATACTGGGAAGAAGAGATTCTCAAGATGAAGGCCAGCGGCGTTGATGTCATCTCGACCTACGTTTTCTGGATTCATCACGAGGAGATTGAAGGCCAGTTCGATTGGAGCGGTCAACGAAATCTGAGAAGATTTGCCGGACTGTGCGCCAAGCACAGAATGTTACTCTATCCGCGCATCGGTCCCTGGGACCACGGAGAGGTCCGCAACGGCGGGCTGCCAGACTGGGTGCTCAAAAAGAGCGCTGTGCGCTCCAATGACCCTGTCTATCTTGCCGAGGTGAAACAATTCTATGTGCAAATCGGCCAACAGCTTCATGGGCTGCTTTGGAAAGACGGCGGGCCTGTCATTGGTATCCAGATTGAGAACGAGTATGCGGCGAATGGCCCGGGGCAAGGGCGCGAACATCTGGCCGCACTCAAGGGAATAGCCATCGACAGCGGCCTTGATGTGCCCTTGTATACCGTAACCGGTTGGGACAACGCGGTGGTTCCCGAAGACCTGTTTTTGCCCGTCTATGGCGGCTATCCCGACGCTCCCTGGGATGCAAGTACGGAAGTTCTTCCTCCCGCTGAAATCTATTCCTTCCGCTTTGCCAGCCGCGTGGCCGCTAACATGGGAGCGATCGGC
>PMYF01000782.1 GCA_003171295.1 Acidobacteriota bacterium
CAAGAGCGAGTTGGGCCTGCGCCCGATTTATCACCAGTTAGAAAACCGCGTGGAGGCCCACATCTTGGTGGCCTTCCTCGCCTACGCTCTTTCGGTGACGCTGAAACAAAGGTTGCAAGCCCTGGCCCCCGGCCTCACCCCGCGGGCGGTGTTGGAAAAGCTGGCCACCCTGCAAATGCTCGACGTCTGCCTGCCCACCACCGACGGCCGTTGGCTGATNNCCACCTCGCATCAAGGCCCAGGAAGAGCCGGCACAGACCGTGCATCCGAGACTGAAATTGTAGTGCCGACCTTTGAGAACCCTGCGTTAAAAACAAACCACTTGCCGCTCTTCTCCCCCCTCAACTGCGAAAGATCGGCTAGCGCGGGACCGATGCTCGCAGCGAGTCGCCGATTCCAACGACACTTCGCCCTTCCACCGCGGCAACACGCGGGTCGGCCTGAGGCGTAGCGTCATTCGTGCTACGCCCTCTACCTTCTACTGCAAAGTCTCGTCAAAGCTGTGACAAGTTTTCCTTTCAATATCGGAAGACGCTGGCAACGGGTCACTCGGGAGATCATCTATTTGCTGGCCAGGTTTGAACTTCCAGACAAGCTCCCTCAGCCAGTTTCCGTTGGACCCGCTACCAACCGGAGATCCTGTGCTGGACTCGAACGCTGGGAAAGACGGGGTGGCGATGCGGGAGAAGAGATCGCGAGGGTAACGAGCGATGAGAAGAGCCAAGGAGTGAATCCTGAAGGGCCGGAGGGAATCGTAATCGTTTCGAACAGAGTTTTACCTTTTCCATGACCTCAAGCCGGCTCTTCTCCCGAACACGGAAAAGGGTCTTTCTACCACGGGTGGTTAGGGCCTGACCTCGATCGTGCGCAGGAACTCCTTGGCACGATCGTCCCTTTCCGCCTTGACTTGCTCGAAACGCTTTGCCTGTTCGTTGGCTTTGGGGTTGTTGGTGCGCTGATACAAGATCAGGAGATTCAGGTTCCCGCCATAGCTGGAAGGGTTAAGCTGGAGGGCCTTATCGAGAGCCTCTTCTGCCTGGGGATACTCTTTCCGCTTGATATGGATGGACCCCAGTTCCGCGTATGCCTCGGCATAATTCGGCTGAGCCTGGAGCGCGCGGTGGAGGTGGTCGAGGGCGGCGGGGTATTGCCCCCGGTGGTTGGAAATCCTGGCCAGGAAGAAATTCGCCCCAGCGGCGGTGGCGGGATCGCTCGATATGGACGATAGGATCTGGGCCGCTTGTTCCTCCTCGTGACTGTTGAAGTACCCGACTCCAAGAGCCAACCGACCGCGCAGGTCGTGTGGCCTCAGCTCGCAGTATTTCCGGAGATAGGGGATGGATTCGCTGGCGTTTTCGCGCTGCATCGCAACCACTCCAAAAGCATAGTTGTACCAAGCATTGTGGGGGGCGATCGCGACTGCCTTCTTCAGGGACTGGTAGGCTTCTTCCGACAGGTCTTGCTCGATTGCGACCATCCCCCAAAAGAAGTAAATGGCGGCGTTGTTCGGCTCGAGTTCGCGGGCGTGAGCCAGGTATCCCAGGGCACCGGTATTGTCTTTCTCGGCGTTAGCGACCCGGGCCAATTCGAGCAGCGTGGTCGCGGAGTTCGGCCGGAACTGGATCGCGGACTCTAGTGCCCGGCGCGCCTCCGGCAGGCGCCCCGTTTCCTGATACAGTAAGCCCAAGCTGTAGAGAGAATCAAAAGTGGCGAGATTCCGCGCTTCCAAACCCTCCAGGAGTTTGAGCGAGAGTGCCATGTTCTTTCGGGCCGCCAGGACCGGGAGAATCGTGGTGACGTCTGCTTCCGCTATATCGGCGCTGCCCAGCATCTGATCCGCCGCTTGTTCGGCTTTGTTGGGTTGGCCCAATCCCGCGTAGTCGCCGCAACGCACCGCGAGTGCCTGCGCCCGTTCCTGCGACTCCCGGGGCAGGTGAGCGAGGCGGTCGAGCGATTCCTGATAGCGGCCAAGCCGCAGGCGCAGCAGAGCGCTCTGATAGTAGCCCTCCTGGCTGGAAGGGTCGAACTCCAGAAGCTGGTCGTAGACCGCCGTCCCCTTCTTCCACGCTTCCGGGTCCTTCTGCGGATTTTCTTCGTACAGGCGCCCCAAATTCAAGTAGGCGCCGACAAAGCGCGGATCTGCCGCAAGGGCCTTGTGAAAGCACGCTTCCGCCTCGCGATAATTCCCCTGCTGCGCCTCCACCACACCGAGCAGGGTCAGGGCATCCGGACGGGTGGGATGGCCTTTCAGGTAGGCCGTAAGCAGACTCCTGGCCTCTTCCAGCTTGCCACTTTGAATGAGCTGCGGAACCTGCTCCACTGCGTCGTCGGCCCTCGCAGAAAGGGGGGCAGAGGGAGCGGCCGAAACCGTCAGGATGGCAGCCAGCAACAGAAGGCGACGCATTCCTACTCTTATACTCCTCCGCAGCGATTACGAAAAGCTTGCAAATGGACAAGGAACTCGTGGCTTTAGTCTACTGACAAGGCAAGCCCGTTGAGTTCGGCTTCCTCCGTATTCTTGCCCTGTCGTCTGGGGTTGTGCGGTCTACAGTTAACCCGCACCACGCATGCACCGGCATGACTTTCGCTCCGTTCGTGAAGCCGAGACCGCCTCCGCCCGGGAGGAGGGAAGGAGACCCACCGGGCGAAAGTGAGAGGTTGCCAGCGGAACCGCGCCAGTTCCCGTCCCTCCGAACCTGGTTATCTCGCGAGGCATCAGGGGCGTTTCGGGCGCGTTGCGGTCTTCATCGGGAGACCCGTGTCGTAATCGAGTTCGCGGGGAAGGTAGCCATCGTCTTCCCGCTGGCGTGTATCCGGCGTTGGCCCAGGTAACGGGGAAGTCCGGTCTCCAGGCGCGGCGTCCCCAGTAATAGCCGCGGAAGGGATCGCGGGAAACGTTCATCCAGTTCAGCAGGCGGTCATGAAGGTCGTTGCGAATGGCCGCGTGCCGATCGGAGTCAATCAGGTTGACCAGTTCGGCGGGGTCCTGCTGCAAATCGTAGAGCTCGTCGGTGGTCAGGAGATTGATGGCCAGCTTGTAATGGCCGTCGCAGATGCAGCGGATAGGTTGGAATGCGCCGAAGCCATCGTGGTCCACTTCATAACGGCCCCATTCGATAAAAACTTCCTTACGGACAACCGCGGTTGGGTTCTTGAGCAGCGCAAGCATGCTGCCGCCTTCCAGCGTTTTGGGAATTTCGAAACCGAAGAACTCCATAAGGGTGCCGCTGAGATCAAGGTGCGAAACGAGACTGGGGGAACTCACATTGGCGAGCGTATGGCCGGGCCACCGGGCGATGAAGGGGACGCGCGTGATTTCGTCATACATGGCGGGGCCCTTGTCCGTCAGCTGGTGCGATTCCCGAAAAACGCCGTGGTCGCTGGTGTAGAGGACCAGTGCGCCGGGCGCGCGGGTTTCCAGGGCGTCGAGCAGGCGGCCGATTTCACTGTCGATGAAAGTGTGCGCTCCGAAGAACTGGGGATTGTGGATGAGCGGCGGGGCGCCCTGCAATCGGGGTTTGGCCCACACACGCTGCTCTTCCGGCTTGTTGCGCAGGTCGTCATGGAGGTTCGGACTCGCGGGAAAAGTATAGTCCTTATACATGCGCGAGTATTTGATGGGGCAGAGGCAGGGACCGTGCGGCTCATCGTAAGAGATGACCAGGAGAAAGTCTTCGTTGTGGTGCTTCTCAAGGAAATCCAGGGCGCGGTTGGTGCAGCGATGTCCGTAACAATACTCGGCCGTCCAGGAGGGATCGTTGCCCGTGGCACTATCGCGCGAGCGTAGGCGGTCCGCGGGAGAAAGCTCGAAGAGATAGTCGCGCATGTCATACCAGTAGTCCTTGTCCCAGCCGGCAGCAGGACGTCCAGTGTCAAAATAATCGGTGCCGCTGAGGTGCCACTTGCCCATGAAGGCGCAGTGAATGCCTTTGTCCGTGAGACGCTGGCCGATGGTGTGCGTGGTGTCACCGAGCGGCATGCTGTTTCCCCAAACACCGTTGGTGTGGGGACAAAGCCCCGTCCAAAGAGCAGAACGGGCAGGCGAACAGACGGGTTGACAGTTGTAGGCGCGTTCAAAACGCACACCCTGCGCCGCAATGCGGTCAAGGTTTGGAGTTTGTAGCCCGGTTTTCACATTGCAATTCAGCATGTCGTAGCGGACGGATTCGCCGAGAATCACGATCGCTTGGCGGGGCTCCACCGGGACGGCGCCGTGGGATGCGGGAACCGGCTGAGGGGCGACGGTGGAAAGGCTCGCCGCACCCGCCAGCTTAATGAAATCTCTGCGCTTCATGGGATGAAAACCTCGAGCCGGATGGGTTTCGCTTCAGACATTCTGGAGTGCCCACCATAAAATATTCCGCCTTTGCCCCGGCGGCCATCGATTGCTGCATGGGGGCAGCGACCGGAAACCTCCCAGCAGTTGCAGCACAGTCCAAGTGCGGACTAACCGGAGTCATCCATAGGTAGAGCCGCTACCCATGACGAGGGCATGGAGGCTGCAACGGGCCAAGAAGGTCAATGATACTATGTAAGAGTGTTTCGAGGGGACTTAGAAGAATCCAGGGCGCTGTAGTTTTGAACCAATGTGTCAACTCCAACAGGGTATTGCAGGGTTGTAAAGCTGAAATCGAAACTTCCAGCCTCTCCATATTTCGACAAACGCGTGCTGCGACATGCAAAACACAGAGGTGAATGGCGTGAGGGGTGTTGTTATTTGAATATGGAATAAGCGTATGTCG
>PMYF01000328.1 GCA_003171295.1 Acidobacteriota bacterium
CTCAACCTCCTGCTCGATCTGCCAACAAGCTCCCGACGTAATGTCCCTCTTCTATACTCCGGCAACTTGTTTGTCAAGATAAATGTATTTTTATTGAGTGAAAATTATTGACAAGCCGAATGAGCGGCGTTATCAATCGAACCAGTCACCCGCGCCGGCTCATTTCCAGAGTCGGCCTCGCGGGAAGCGAACCAGCAAGAGAACGGACAACATAAAATGAATGCAAAAGACGTGGGGCCCCCGAAAGAAATACGCCATATGCCGATGCAGCACACCGAAACGGAACGCGGGTCGGGCCGGTACCACGTGGAGGTTCTGGGGAAGGCGCTGGATATTCTGGACGTGCTGAGAGGCGCACGCACGGAGTTGCGCTTGACGGACATCGCGGAGAAAGCCCGACTCGACATCAGCACCACCTTCCGCCTGCTGCGCACTTTGGAAGCGCGCGGCTACATTCTGCGCGATAGGAAGACCAAGAAATTCAAACACTGCCTCGGTTACCGGGCCTATCGCATCGGGTATGCTCAGCTTTCCAGCGACCAGTCTTTTGTCCAGAAAGTAACCCAAGGGTTGATGCAGGCGGCGGAGAAATCCCGCGTCGAAATGTTGGTCGCTGATAATCGCGACAGCCCCGAGGATGCAGTGAAGAATGCAGCATGGTTGATCGCGCAGAAGGTCGATTTCGTTATTGAATACGAATTTCATTACCGCGTGGGGCCTGTGCTCGCCAACATGTTCCAGAAGGCAGGAATCCCCACCCTGGCAATCGATATACCCATGCCCAGCGCCATCTACTTCGGCGCCAACAACTATGCCGTGGGCAGTGTAGGTGGCGAGGCTTTGGCGCAATTCGCGCACCACCATTGGCGGGGCCGTGTGGACCGCATCCTGCTGCTGGAGATGCCGGAGGCCGGACCGGTTCCTCATTCGCGGGTCCTCGGGACCCTGGATGGAATTCGGAGCGTTCTGCCGAAGTTGCAGGAGAAATACGTGCTCCATAGGAATGGCAAGGGAACCGAGGGGGGAGGATACCTGGCCACCCGGCGTGTCATTCACTCCCTGGGGTCGCGCGAGCTTTTGCTCATCGCGGCGGGGAATGACAATTGCACGCGCGGGGCGATTCGCGCCATCCGCGAAGCAGGCAGAGAGCCGTTCACGGCCATCATGGCGCAGGGCTGGGGGCCGGATGAGGCGCTGGAAGGCGAGCTCCGCCAGGCCCGCAGCCCTCTCATAGGTGCTGTCGCCTATTTCCCGGAGAAATACGGGGCCAGGATTCTACCCATCATCCTGCAGTGTTTGAACGGACAGCCGGTTCCTCCTGCCTTATATGTCGAGCACAAGCTCATCTTGCGGGACGGGCTTCGCTTTCCTTCACCCGTCCGAGTCGAGGGTGGCTTCCTCCCGGCTGAAGTCTCGGAAGGATCGGTGGGACGGTAATCCCGGTGACGGTCCGAGTTTGGGGCGCAAGCAACAAAGAGCAGGATTTTCTTGGTCGGCCTTCTTGAGGCCTCCACGGAGCAGCAGATTCAGGCGAGCGCTTCTTCGGGGGGGCCAAGGGCAAACAACAAATTCGAAATGTGCTTGCGAGGGCTGATTAGTCCCAAAAGAGTGGTGAGGACTCGCACACCCCGTGGCCCCATACTGATCGCTAACGCCCAACTTGGGCGTTCCTAAACCGAACGTCTCATTGGAGGTTATTGTGCGACAAAAGGAAAAAGCCCAGGTGGGAGTATTCGGAATTGGCTTGGCTGCATATTGGCCCCAGTTTCGCGGACTCAAAGAGCGGCTGGAGGGTTATCAACGCAAGTTCGAGCAGCGAATTGGCGAATGGGCATCGGTCGTTAGTGCCGGTCTCGTGGACGATGCCCCCAGAGCCTTCGAAGCCGGCGAAGCATTTCGTCGCGCCGGTGTTGATCTGGTGTTCTGTTACGTCGGGACATACGCGACCTCGTCACAGGTCTTACCCGTCATCCAGCAGTCAAAGGCTCCCGTGGTGGTCCTGAACCTGCAACCGCGGGCCGCGCTGGATTATGCCCACACCGACACCGGCGAATGGCTGGCCAACTGCTCCGCCTGCTGCGTTCCCGAGATCTCGGGTGCCCTTGCCCGCGCGGCCATTCCCTTCCGGCAGGTGACCGGCATGCTGGAACCGGAGCCGGATGTCAGCAGTCCGAGCGAGCTGGCATGGGCGGAAATCAAAGAATGGTGTGAAGCTGCCCAGGTAGTCCGCGCCTTGCGAAGATCCCGCCTCGGATACCTTGGGCACCCCTACCCCGGCATGCTGGATATGTACAGCGATTTCACCCAGCATCAGGCCCAACTCGGGACTCATATCGAAGTTCTGGAAATGTGTGATCTCGATGCGCGTGTAAGCGCGGCGACCGAAGCTGAAATCGTGCGCAAGGGGGAGGAAACGCGGCGGATTTTTGAAATCAGCGAGGACAGCCCTTCCGACCCTCTGGCCAAGAAACCGACTCCCGAGCAGATGGATTGGGCCTGCCGGGTGGCGGTTGGGCTCGACCATCTCGTGGAGGATTTCGACTTGGACGGTCTGGCCTACTACTACCGGGGAGTGGGAGGGAACCGCTACGAGCGGCTGGGGGCCGGAGTGATCCTGGGGTGTTCGTTGCTGACCGCCCGCGGCATTCCCTGCTCCGGGGAGGCCGATCTGAAAAACTGCCAGGCTATGAAGATCATGGACCTACTGGGCGCCGGGGGCAGCTACACCGAGTTGTATGCCATGGACTTTCGCGACCGTTTCATCCTGATGGGTCACGACGGTCCCTTCCACGTGGCCATCGCGGAGGGAAAACCAATCCTACGCGGACTGGGCCTGTACCACGGCAAATCCGGATTCGGCGTAAGTGTGGAAGCCAGCGTCCGCAAAGGACCCATCACCATCCTCGGCGTCACCCAAACGCACGACGGCCGGCTGAAACTTCTCGCGGCGGAAGGTGAATGCCTGGCCGGAGAGCGGCTCAAGATCGGCAACACCAACAGCCGCCTGCGGTTCGCCCTGGAGCCTGCACCCTTCATCAATGCTTGGTGCAGTGAGGGGCCGACGCATCATTGTGCGCTCGGTGTCGGCCACGTCCTCGGCAAGATTGAGAAGGTAGCCTGGCTCACGGGGCTGGAGCTCAAGGCACTCGGCCCGAGTCCGACCCGCCTCTGATCGCAACGGTCCGACCGAGGCTGGCATTCGCCACAAATCCGTCCGGCTTGCAGTTTCCCTCCCGTGCGATGCACTCTTCTTCCCGCTTTCTGCCCCGGACTCGCTCATCCGATGCGACTCGATTGACCCTGGTGTTGCTTTCGAGACTGTTTGCTTTCAGAAACGCTCTGGCCAGCTTCAAGCCGAAGACCTTCCTCCGCTGGCACCGGCAAGGCTTCCGCCTGTTCTGGCGAGGGAAACCCCGATCCTCAGGCCGGCCCCGGATTCCACCAGAGCTCCAGATGCAGCGCCAGCTCCGCGATGTAGTAATCCGTTGGAGGCTTCGGCATCCTGAAGTCCAACGACCCCAGATCGAAATCGTCAGACGGAAAAAGCGTTGGCGGCAGCGTCTTGAACGTGATCCGGAAGAACTTCGCGGTCATCGGCTCGAAGGAAATGGTGTGCTCCGTCGCCCCACCCTTCGGAATCGATGCAACCACGCGGTAGGTCTGGCCGTCATCGCTGGCTTCCAATACCTTACCGGTTTCTCCGCCCGGAGGCATGAAACCGTCGAACGGCCCGCTGCCGCCCCGAACGATGGCCACCGCACGAATCGTCTGCGGCTGAGGAAATTCATACTGAATCCAGACCTTCTCGCCCTCTGGCGCCTTGGGCAGCACGCTGGCGGCAGCGAAGGCGGAAATGGATGTTGCTGCCAAGGCTGCTCAGGAAGAGGCAAGGAAGAAGGCTGAGGAGCGGAAGAAGAAGTCCGAAAAGCCCACTGACAAACCCACTGACCCAGTCCTTACAGCGGTTTCGTCCCAGCCCGCACCACCGGCGACCCTACAATTCTCGAGCCAGGTGGTCGGTACCACCAGCAAGGCCCAGACAGTTTCCCTAACCAACAATCAGTCCACCACATTGAATGTCACGAGTGTCTCCACGGTCGGACCTTTTGCCGCGTCAGCGTGCCCGACATCCATCGCCCCGAACGGGACCTGCGCTATCAGTGTGACGTTTGCACCGTCGGCTGCAGGCAAGATCTCCGGGACGCTGACCGTGGTGGACAGCGCCGGCGGCAGTCCGCAAACCGCGACCCTGCAAGGAACAGGGACCGCGATACAGCTAACCTCCATCACGGTCACGCCGGCCAATCCCTCGACTCCGTCGGGGACGCCGCAGCAATTTACGGTCACGGGGAATTACAACAACGGGACCACGGCCGACCTCACCCACACAGTCAGTTGGGCATCCTCGGCCCCGAGTGTGGCCACGATTAATTCAGCCGGATTGGCCATACCTTTGGTCGCAGGGACAACCACCCTCACCGCGACTTCTGGCGCCCTCAGTGCATCCACGACTTGGACAGTGAACCCGCCGGCGCTGGTTTCCATCGCGGTGACGCCCGCCAACCCGTCGATTGCATCGGGGACGACCCAACAATTTGTGGCGACGGGGACATATACCGATGGCAGCACGCACGACCTGACCCATGCGGTCACCTGGAGCTTTTCAAATACTTCCACGGCGAGCCTCACGAGTACGGGTTTGGCCACCGGCACGGGAGTCTCAACCGCCACGATTACGGCGACTGCGGGCTCCGTCAGCGGTGCAACGATCTTGACCGTCACCCCTGCCGTCTTAACGACCATCACCCTCACACCGCTGAACCCCTCGGTTCCTCAAGGTGCAACCCAGCAATTCACTGCCACCGGCACGTTCACGGACGGGACGACGCAGGATCTGACCAACTCCGCCACTTGGAGTTCCTCAAACAGCGCGACGGCCACCCTCAGCAATAGCGGCCTGGCCAGGGGGCGGTCACGATCTCGGCCACCTTGGTATCGGTTACAGGGACGGACACCTTGACGGTGACAGGGGCGGTTCTGACTTCGATGACCGTCACGCCCGGCAATGCTTCGATGGCACTGGGCACCTCGCAGCAGTTCACGGCCACAGGCACCTTTAGCAACGGTGACCTGACCGGGGTTTCCTGT
>PMYF01000878.1 GCA_003171295.1 Acidobacteriota bacterium
CCTGCCACAAGGCAGGGATGAAAAGAAAAGAGAAACGCAATCCAACAGGGCATATGTACACCACGATGAAACAAGTCTGCAATCTGATTCCTGGGCATCTGGTCTCTGATCTGGCGAAGAAGCACCGGATCGATGAGCAATGTCGGACATTCGACGAGTGGAGTCACGTAGTGACGTTGTCGGCGGCGCAACTGACGCATGCGATAGGGCTGAACGACGTTTGTGATAATCTGCAGATGCATCGATCGGCGCTGAGCACGATCCGTGGCGCCAAACCACCTACGCGGAATAATCTGTCGCACTCCAACAAGATTCGTTCAGCAGAGATGTCAGAGGACTTGTATTGGGAGATGCTGGAACATCTTCAAGCAGTGAGTCCTGGCTTTGGGAAAGGACGATGTCGCGGATACTTGAAGCGCTTCAAGACATCAATTCATGCGGTGGACTCGACTACGATTCAGTTGGTCGCCAACTGTATGGATTGGGCCAAGCACCGTCGCCGGAAAGCGGCGGCGAAGTGCCATATGCGATTGAATCTGCAGAGTTTCTTGCCAAGTTGCGCGGTGATCGATACAGCCAAGCATCATGATTCGAAGAAGGCGTGGGCGTTGTGCGCAGACCTTCAGGAAGGGGAAATCGTCATATTTGACAAGGCTTACGTGGATTTTGATCATCTGGTTGATCTATATGTTCGCGGTGTCTGGTGGGTGACACGAGCCAAAGACAATATGCAGTATGAAGTGATACGGAAGTTGAATACCACGGACAACCCGCGGGTTTTGAGCGATGAGGTGGTCCGACTGACGGGAGTGAAGACCAAGAAGCAATATCCCCACGAACTGAGACGGGTAACGGCGTTGATAGAGGTGGATGGCGAAGACATGGAGATGGTATTCATCACGGATAACATGGAGTGGAGCGCAACGAGCGTGATCGAGTTATACCGATGCCGGTGGGATATTGAGGTGTTCTTCAAGGAGATCAAGCAGACGTTGCAACTGGCTGACTTTCTTGGCCAGAGCGCCAATGCGATTCGCTGGCAGATTTGGATTGGCCTTTTGGTTCACCTGCTTTTACGGTATCTGGCGTTTCTGCACTCGTGGTCGCACAGTTTCAGGAGGATATTTACGGTAATCAGATCGGCTTTGTGGAATCGCTGGTGTCTGCACAGTTTGCTGAAGAGCTATGGGACAGCCGGTGGCCACTTCAGAATGTTGGCAAGGCCGGAACAAGCGTATTTGCCGGGTTTCGGATGAACTGATAGTCAACCTATGGGACAGCCGAGAGCCGTTTTAGGATGAGCAGATAAAAAGATCGAAAATGCAAGGTGGTGGCGCACGCTGAAAACCTCAATAAATGGAGGGGCTGTGCCGCGAAATCAGGTCCTTCTGCGTATTCCGGTCAAATCGGCCACCCATTCCGGGATTAAATCGGCCGCCTATCGGAGCGTAGCGACGCTGTTGACCTGACTTCTAGGATAGTGGCCGATTTGAGTCAAGAATCGTGTGTTGCTTGACCGATCGGAGACCCGGGCGCGTAAGCGCTCCGGGACGACGCCTCCGTCTCTTTTTCTCTTCCTTTCCCCCAAAGAATATATGGGGCCTATTGCAGCCTGCCCGAATGTTCGGGCGGGGGCTCCGGTGTTCTACTTGCCGCATCGTGTGCGCATTGACTCACCCTTGAGCTCGATGCGATGCACGTTATGAATCAGCCGATCCAGAATGGCGTCGGCTACCGTTGGGTTCCCGATCGTGTCGTGCCAGAGCTTGATCGGGAATTGACTTGTCAGGAGCGTCGCGCCCGTCCCTTGGCGATCATCGAGGATCTCCAGGAAATCGCGATACTGGTTCTCCTGGAGTTTCTCCATGCCCCAGTCGTCGATGATCAGCAGCCGGGTGCGCTCCAGCGTTGCCAGCATGCGTGGCAGCCTGCCCTCGCCACGGGCGGTTGCGAGTTCCGCGAACAGCCTCGGCGCGCGCCGATACAGCACCGAGAAGCCTTCCCGGCAGGCCTTGTGGCCGAGCGCGCAGGCTAACCAGCTTTTGCCCAAGCCGCTGGCCCCGGTTACGAGCAAATTGCGGCGCTCGGCGATCCAGTCGCAGGCGGCGAGTTTGAGGAACAGCGCGCGGTCGAGCCCGCGCGGGCTTTGATAATTGACGTCCTCGACGCTGGCGGCATGCCGCAGGCGCGCGGCGCGGGCGCGCGTTTCGAACTGCTTTTGCCGGCGCAGCGTCAGTTCATATTCGAGCAGCAGACCAAGCCATTCGGCGTGATCAAGGCCGCGCGCTTCGGCTTTGTGTTCGAGTTCCTTAAATCCCTTCGCAAGGCCATGAAGACCAAGGGCATGCAGGTTTTCGAGCGTTGGATGGGCAAGCATGAGCATTTCCTTTCAGTGGTAGTACCCGGGGCCGCGCAGATTGGCGTGATCGAAGAGCGTGGTTTGAGCGCCGTCTTTTGCGGCGGCTTTGTCGTGCTTGCGGGCGAGAAGAGAGGCGACGCTCTTGCAGGCAATCCCGCCGATCTCAACGGCGCGGGCCGACACCGCTTCGGCCCGATCCGCATCGACGCCGCGATACAGTTTCAAAATGCCAAGGCAGGTGCGAAAGCCCTGTTCGGGATGCGGGCGACTGGCGAGAACCGCGGTGATCAGGCCTTCGGTGCTCGGTCCGATCTTGGCGGCCCAGCGGCGGAACCGATCCGGCGTCCACTCGGCGTAGCGCCGATGTGAACTCGGCATATGGTCAGGGTCCGTGCCGTGCCGTCGGCCAAGATAGCGACGCTCATGGACGCCAACGCGCTGACCGCGATGGAATATCTCGATGATGCGGGCGGTGACGCGCACATCGACCTCGACGCGGATCAGCGCGTGCGGAACCGAATAGAAAAAGTCGTGAGCCTCGATGTGATAGTCGAGATTTACACGCGCTCGCTTCCATTCGGCGAACTCCCAATCGGCAGCGGGCAACGGATTAAGAGCGGCGCGCTCGATCTTCTCGAACAGCTCGCGCCGGCTGACGCCGAGTTTGCGCATGGGCCGTTCGTTCATGCGTTGCATGACGAGCACGATGGCGGCGTTGCATTCGGCGAGCGAAAAGAAGATCCGCCGGCGCAATCGCCCGAGAATATAGGCCTGCGCAAATCTCACTCCCGCTTCGACTTTCGCCTTATCGCGGGGCTTATAGGGGCGCGCCGGAAGAACGCCGACGGAATAATGAAACGCCATGGCGCCATAGGTGCGGTTGATCTCGGGGTCGTAAAACGAGGCCTTGTTGACGCCGCTCTTCAGATTGTCGGGAACCAGCAATTTCGGCACGCCGCCAAAGAACCGGAACATTCGCACGTGCGCGCCGGTCCAGTCCGGCAGCTGTTGCGTCCAGGTCGCCTCCGCATAAGTGAGGTTCGAGGCGCCGAGCACGGCGANNATCCCGATCCGTTTGCCCGAATAATCCACAAACGCCTTGTCGCCGGCGACATGATGCTGACGCATCGTCGGCGTCAGCCGTTGTTCGAACCCGCGCAGCAGATCGCAGAACCGGCTGTAGCCATA
>PMYF01000605.1 GCA_003171295.1 Acidobacteriota bacterium
AGCATCGCCGGGCACGTCTCGCGTGCCATGCTCTCCCGCTACTCCCACGTTCGGATGGAAGCCAAAAGGCGCGCCCTCGACGAGATTGCCACACGACAGCAGGCGGCTGACGAAAAGCGCAGGGAAGAAGCTGAGCGGCAGCATGAGGCTGCGAAAATGGCACCTCAAGCAGCGATGGTTCACTAAGAAGCGGCACAAGAACCCCCTGCGCTGCGAATCGACCCCTCCCGTGATGATTCAGGCGTAACCGAAAACACCCATCGAGACTCGCACCGCGATTACTGATGCGCGGCCGGCCAGATTGCTAGAATGATGCTGGTAATCAGGATCACGTTGACTGGGTGGCCGAAGTGGACGATGACGAGCTGAGACGCCAACTCGAAAGACTGGGGATCACTGGTGCCGAGGACGATTCGATTAGAATCGACCCCGAAACGGGCAAAGTTCAAGTCGAGCACTGGTACGGCAACACAGACACAGGTATCGTCATTGATCCGGAGACCGGGAAGGTTCAGGAGGAGCATTGGTACGGCAACACGGACACAGGCACCGTCATTGATCCGGAGACCGGGAAGGTTCAGGAGGAGCATTGGTACGGCAACACGGACACAGGTACCGTCATTGATCCGGAGACCGGAAAGGTTCAGGAAGAGCACTGGTACGGCAACACCGACACAGGCGTTGTCATTGACCCGGCGACCGGGAAGGTTCAGGAGGAGCATTGGTATGGCAATACGGACCTGCGACAAAGCCCTCGAGCCAATGTTGAACCAAAGGACTCCCACGATTCAAATCTGAGTGAGGGTGGCCACTCAGCTAATCACTCAGGCACTTCCGCGTCAGCCCCAGGCGCGTCAGGGGCGTCAGGCACGGGCCTAGGGTGGATCGGCGCCGCAATTATCGTCATGATTTGCTTTGCCGTCGCACACGACTGGCACAGCGCACCAACCATGGAAAGCAGATCTAGTGCGGTCGCCAAGGTACCACCGGCGCAACTCGTTGATCGCGGGGCGTGCCCTTATGAAGGCTGCACTTACGGTGAGCGATGGATGGCCCAGCGAGATGTGGACGTATACTTTGCGCCCCCGGATTCAGTTGGAACCCCGCTTTCGTCACTTCAAAAGAAAGCAGTCATTCGTGCCGGAGAGTGGGTAAGAACGGAAACGGGCCTCGTCCTGGCGATGCGCCACGAAGGCCAAGTGGACAATGATGTGACTGTTCGTGTCAACAGGGACCCGAACTATCAAGGCGTGATGGCACTAAAGAAGGGCCAGACCATTTACCTTTACTCATACCTGGGCGAGGGTTGCTGGACAAGTTGGGCCGAAGGCCACTACCTTTCTGTCTGCAACGCAACATCTCGCGGCACACCACAAAATGAGTGGTGGATAAAGATCAAAACCGCAGACGGATCGGAAGCGTGGACGGCTTCGGCAGACAAAGCATTCATGAGTGAGGAGGGGTTGAATAGTGAGCTGGGGAAAAAGATCGAGGACCCCAAGATGCCATTGCCAGACAAACTTGCGCAGATCGATGCGCTGTTGAAGGGAGGGGCGGACCTGAATGGAGAAGGGGGCAGGTACGGGACTACTCCGATTGACGCGGCTGTCAAAACACAAGATGTCGAACTTATAAAGATGCTGATATCCAAGGGGTTGAACCTGGGCAAGTCCTGTCCGGCATACGTGGCGACCCAGACAGCACTCGGGCTCGGCGGAGAGCTGACACTGGAAGTCCTGCTGGAGAACGGCATGAAGCTTGACTGCCTGACGGAACCTCCGCTAATTGCATTTCTGGGGCGCGGCCTTGCCTCAGAGGATTACCCCGTTGATCGGGCTATCAAAGTTGCAGAGGTATTGGTCAAAAACGGAGCAATTGTAAAGCAACAGGATTTGGAGGGCCGGTCAATACTTGACGTGCTGGACGACCTGCCGGCGAACGCGACGTCCCGAGTGGCGTCGCTGAGAGAGGGTCTGAATAGGATGGCGGCAGATCAACCTCCTCCGCCTCCTCGGACTCCCAAGATCTTGCCGTCGCTATCAGCGGCCGCGACTGCCGAATTTGCCCTTGCCCCGGGCAGCCCATTTACAGTGGGGAGAAACCCATTAGGCGTGGCTGTAGGGGACTTCAACGGAGATGATAGGCCGGACATCGCAATCGCAAGCACACCCGTAATGATAATGATAGGCACTGGATCCGGTGGGTTCGTAGCGACCGCAGGTAGCCCGTTCCGGATGGTAGGAGGATCAAAGTCGGTGGCGGTGGGGGACTTTAATAGAGACGGCACGCCGGACGTCGCGATTCTGGCTTATTCAAACGGCAAGGTCTTCGATAGCACCGTGACCGTGCTGCTAGGCAGCGGAACGGGTGGGTTTACGGCGGCACCAGGCAATTCGTTCGTGGTTGTTGGAGGGCAAGTTTCTGGGCTGGTGAGTGGGGACTTCAACGGCGATGGAAAGCCGGACCTCGCCACGGCGAGTTCTCTCGAT
This sequence comes from Acidobacteriota bacterium, assembly GCA_003171295.1. Classification (GTDB taxonomy): domain Bacteria; phylum Acidobacteriota; class Terriglobia; order UBA7540; family UBA7540; genus Bog-366. Next base: position 2,490 of record PMYF01000605.1, read on the forward strand.
GGCACCGTAACAGTGCTGCTAGGTGACGGAACGGGCGGGTTCACTGGGGCACCTGGGAGCCCGCTAAAAGTGGGTGCTTCGCCTCACCGCTTGGTGGTGGGGGACTTCAACCGCGATGGCTGGCCGGATCTAGCCGTCGCACATGATTTCAGCAGCAATCTCACGCTGCTGCTGGGTACCCGAGCAGGCAGCTTCACTGCGGCTCCCGGTAGCCCGTTCACGGTGGGAAGTCGGCCCCTTCCTTTGGCTGTTGGGGACTTCAACGGCGACGGTAGACTGGATCTCGCCGTCGGGAATTTTGGCGGCGACTCCGTTACCGTGCTGCTGGGTAACGGGGCAGGCGGGTTCACGGCCGCTCCAGGAAGCCCGTTCAAGGTGGGGAAGAATCCAGAAGGCCTGGCTGTTGGGGATTTTGACGGAGATGGGAGGTTGGACCTTGCTGCCGGAAGCGACCCCATGGTGGTGCTGCTGGGCAACGGAGCAGGTGGTTTCTCAGCCTCTCCTGGCAGTCCTCTGAAGATAGGTTCGCATTCCGGTTCAGTCGCGGTAGGGGACTTCAATGGAGATGGCAAGCCGGACCTCGCCATCGCAAATTTCGAGGACAGCACTGTCATGGTCCTACTCAACAGGTTTCCAGGGTCTGGACTCCGCAGTCGGTAATCGGATTACTGTAGGACGTGGGGAGCTTGCAGGCACTTCAAAATGGAAGACTCGAGAGTCCCCCCAGAGTCCCCCCAATTTCGGCGAAAACTCGCTTCTCACACGTCTAAGTCTCGTGTTTGCAACGTGAGGCGGCTAAAAGCCGTTCGGCTGTTAACCGAAAGGTTGTAGGTTCGAGTCCTACCTGAGGAGCCAATTTCCTTCCTCGCGACGATTTCCCCGCAGTTTGTTGACGGCATCGCCGTTTCCCCAAGTCCCCAACTGGCCGACGTTTCGCGCGTTCTGCGCCTCTCCGCTTGTCTCACGTTTCCACCATGGAACGCCAATACTCGCGCCCACGCGCCCTCCGCAGACTGCTTCTCCACGTCTCCACCCCCGATTATCGGAATTGGTTAACGGCTGGCCAAAGTTATCCGACCTCAGGCCGGACAACTCGAACCCGCGTGCCCAAACAGTTAACGGCAATTCGCCATACGATGAAGGTTGGGCCATTCGCAGCCGCCGGAAGCCCGGACATGCGCGGTCTACACCCGGCAATCGGTGAAGACGGAAGGCGACCTCACGTCGTGCGAGGTGCAGCGCCAGATGTGCGTCGATTTCGTCCGCTCGGCGGGGCGCCAGGCGTATCGTCTACTTGACGAACGTTTCGATGACGTTGGCGAATCCGGCGTCAACCTGAATCGTCCGGCGATGCAGCGGTTGCTGGCGTCGGTTCGAAGTGGGCGTGTCGACGTTGTTGTCGTGCATCGGCTCGACCGCCTGTCCCGCCAAGTTGCCGATTGCTCCGCCTTGTTGGAGGAGTTCAGGGAATCCGGCGTCGAACTGCGCATCGCGGCCATGCCAGAACTGGTCGGCGGCGCCTTCGACACGCTGCTGCTAAACTTGCTCTCTTGCTTCGCGGAATTCGAACGGGAACTGATCGCCAGCCGGATCTCCGACCGGCGCGCCGGGTTGATCTCGCGCGGCAGGAGAATCGCTGGACGGACTCCCTACGGCTACTCTGCCGATCGCGGTACGAAGCAGTTGATACCCAAGCCGGAGGAGGCAGCGATTGTGCGGGAGTTATTCGAACTCATCTCATCCGGCGTCCTGCCGTCCAAGGTCGAGAGAATCGCCGCGGATCGAGGATGGCAGACGCGGAACGGCCGGCCCTGGACCGCTCGACAGGTGCTGGATACCGTGTCGAATCCCGTTTACACAGGTCGCTTCCGCGCCGCCTCTGGCACGCGGCCGGCAGTGCATGAGCCGATCGTCAGCCAGGACACCTTCCAGCGCTGCGCGGATGCCATTGCTGCTCGCAGAACCGGCACGAGTGGGCCGCGGCAGCGCAGGATGTGGTCGACCTTGCAGGGAAAAGTGCGGTGCGCGCGTTGCGGCGAGTTGATGGGCATACACACAAACAGCCGAGGTTCCGTGCGCTATGTTTCCTTCCGCTGCCGCCGTGCCAAAACGGGTGGAAAGCCATGTGACGGAACCCAGGTTCGGGTTTTCGATATTGATCACCAAGTCGAGGCGATCTTTCGCAACCCGGCTGAAAGCCTCCCGCCGCGACGCGGGAGACCGCCCGTTTGGCTGGCGGAGCTACACGCGTTGAGCCAGGTCTTTCCAATCCTGAACGTCACGGCGCAGCACCGGGTCGTCGGGGATTCCGTCAAGGAAGTGATCTGGAATTCCGACTCCGGCCGGATTCGAATCTCGTTCAACGAGGC